>DAOUZD010000024.1 GCA_030665795.1 Dehalococcoides sp. | reverse complement strand
AGAAGCTGAAGAGGGAGACTAGCAAGCGTAAAACAAAATTTGGATTCAGAACAGCTAGCCGAGCTCGAGGATGTGAGCTTTAGGCTAAAGCTATACCAAGGCGAACTCAACTGTATTGCAAGTGGGGATACTGAAGGTCTTCCTATGCTGATAATGGACCTACCCGAGACAAAGGACGAGGCCGAGCTTCACACTGCTGCAACCAGAGGATGGCTCGACCGAGTCCAAGCACAGCCTTGGGTATACCCAGACCGTATCGAGGTCAAGGCACTAATCCCCGTAACGAACATCGAATCCCAAGAGTCGCAACCTGCTTATAGGTCAGACCATTGCCAACGATCTCAATGAAAGGGAGTCGTTGCAGGATAGGCGAATCCTTAACACTGGTCTCCACCACACCTTGACGTAGAATGTCATTTGACCGCTTGCTTGCTTCCGCCAATGTTAAAGCCATTTATCTTTTACCTCCTATTGCATATTGAATTTTCTCCCGTGGAGATAGAACTGACAGGTCAAGCGGCACCCTCTGGGGAGCCCCGGCGGGCACTTTGGTCCTTGAGGCTTCCGCCTCTATCCCCTGTTTCACCCTATCGATTAAGGCTCGGGCATTTTCCAGAGACTCATTTATGGCCTCGATGGTGTCCCCAGCGATTAGGTCTGCCGGTATCTCTGGATTCGCCTCCATTACCAGAGTTTTATAGCTAGCTATTGCCTGAGCCAAAGTCTCGTTTATTTCGGCCAATTTCTGCTCCGACTCGGCGATAGCCTGCTTCAGGATAGTAATCTCACTATCTTTGCTGGCCACCGCCTGCTCAAGCTCGGCGATGGTGGCATTCTTAGACTCAAGTTCACGGATAAGTTCTTCCTTCTCCTGCCTCAGTCTTGCCAGCTCATCTCTGGTAGCTTCAAGTTCGTCCGTCAGTTCTTTTTCTTCATCAGCCACGATACTTCCTCCTGCTGATTATTCCTCAACGCCCTCCGCCTGAGGCAAAGCCCTCTCTCTCTTTTCACTCCTGCTGGACCTGGCGTTAAGCTCTTTATTCATCCTGAGGATGGTCTCCCTCTCCTCAAGCCATCTTCGGAACTCGTACTCGGGGTCCCTAATGCCGATTTCATCCATAGCCCTTCGCCGTGAGTGGATGCCGGTCTGGACCAAAATCTGCTCGTTATTTACCTGCCTAGCGATATCCTGCGGCAGCACCGGACCCCAGACGACCCGTAAATGGTTGTCCCCAAAGCTTTCCCCCTGGTACTTCTCAAGGAGCTTAAGAATCATCTCATTCCGGCGGTTATAGGTAGCCGTCCGGATGATTCTCTTTCTTCTGACCTTCTGCAGCAAGGGATTAAGCTCAATCTGGAGGGCTACCCCGGATAAATCCCGCTCGGTGCCGCCAAAAGCAGAACGGGGTGATTCTGAGATATCGTGCAGGGTCCGATAGAGCATATCAATATAATTGATATGGAGATTGACGCCACCGCCCTGCAGCAAATCAAGCAAGTAGGCTTTGGCATCCTCCGGTATATTCCAGACTGCCCCCGGTCTGATGGCGATATCCTCGGACTCTTCCACATTCTCGAGGACAGCGATGGGATTGCCGGATAATTCCAAAATGCGCGATAACTGACTCATCGCCCGATTCAATTCTCTTTGCGACTCCATAATCTGGGGCAAGTCAGAGATACCCCAGAACTTTTTGGGCTCACGGAGGTTGGGATAGATAATAAAGGGGATAAAACCATAGGGATTAGGCTTTTGCTCCACTAAAGCATTATCCAGATAGAGTTCAAAGTCCTGAGCCGTCCATAACTCAATAATGGTCGCCACCTTATGCTTCGGCGTCACCTGATAGAGAAGCTCAGTTTCCTCAGTCGATAGGCTGTATTTAGAGGCGACTCTCCATACCCGAGAGGTATCATCCCCCAACCACCAGGTATAGATACCCTGAACATCGGGAGCGGTAATCCTGACTTTCCTCTCCGTGGTATCCCAGATAACCTTGTAGCAGGCGTCACCTAGTATAGCACAATCAATTTCCGTCTCAAGGTCCAGTTGTTCCAGATTATTGTCCGCATAAACCCGGTATAAGGCGTCTTCGGCCTTCCGGGCTCTGGCTCTAGCCTCATCAGAGTCCTCAACGGCATCGACGGCAAAGTTAATGCCAGACATGAGATACGAGGTAATCTTATCAATGAAAACTTTGGCGTAGTTAAAAATCAAGCGCCTTTCCCCTCGCCTTTCTCTACCTTCCCACTGTCGTCCGTAGTAGAAATCGAGAAGCTCTTTATAGCCCCTGGTTCGGTCCAAATCGAGTCGAGCTAACTGCATTGGCATAGTTTCATTCATCTCCAGACCGGTCTCCTTTAGATAAAGAATTCCTTAAAGCTCGCTGCACTGTCCTCGGGCTAACCCTAAACATCAAGGCCAGTTCTTTTACCCCCTTTCCCCCACCAGTGAACAGCCTAGTTATTTCCCTGTCTCTCAACTTCTTTAGCCAGCGCTGCCGGCCTCTGGGCTGCTCGTAGATGCACTGGGGAAACGGGCAATTAAGGCAGGAATCCGCCAGGTCACAACCCTCATCCTTATACTGATAGTACTCCGGTGGTAAATCGGGCTCATTTTCGGGATGGTCTCCTTCACTCGAGGTTTTTGCTTCATCTACGTCCATTTCACTCAACCTTGGCACCGTGGCCCGCCTCTGAAAACCGACAATGACAAAGTAGCACATATGTTCTATAATAGTCAACTGGTTTTTGTCGCATTTTTGCTCACAGCTTCTTAGTCGCTTTTCCTGGTAAGGAAACGATGTATATCTCCATTTCCCTAAAAGATGAGGCTGTTTGTTGAGCTTACCCCCCTGCTTCGAAAAGGAAGGAGTATAAGGACAGGTTATCAAACGCTCTTAACCCCGTCCTCCTTGACAGTTGTTACCAGTCTTGCTAGTATCATAAAAGAGATATTTTGTCTTCGGGGGTATTTCGGGCGTGGTTTCTCCTTACTGGGATTTGCGCTCCTTTCTTTCCTGAAGGCACTTGGCAAAAGGTAAATAACATGGCAACAAAACGGGATTACTACGAGATTCTGGGTGTGCCTCGAAACGCCACTGATGAGGAAATTAAGAAGTCCTATCGCAAGCTGGCCTTCAAGCACCATCCTGACCACAACCGCGACGATGGGGCTGAGGAAAAGTTTAAGGAAATAAACGAGGCCTACGAGGTACTCTCAGACACCAATAAACGGGCGGCCTATGACCAATTTGGACATAGCGGCGCCGGGGGCTTCTTTACGCGGGACTTTGAAGGATTCGACTTCGGCGGCTTTGGTGATATTTTCGATGCCTTCTTTGGAGGCATGACTTATACCACCCGCCACGCTCCGCAGCGTGGCGCCGACCTGCACGATGAGATTGCTATCTCGTTTGAAGAGGCAGCCTTCGGCTGTGAAAAAGAAATAAACATAAAACGTACCGAGGTTTGCTCTCTATGCTATGGTACCGGTGCTAAACCGGGTAGCCAGCCAAGCCGATGTCCCAACTGCAATGGTACCGGCAAGGTACGTAGAGTCCAGCGCAGCCTATTTGGTAGTTTCATTAATACCACCATCTGCAACCAGTGCCAAGGTGAAGGTAAGGTTATTACCGAGCGCTGCCCACGGTGCCGAGGCGCCGGCAGGGAAAAACACCAGCGCCGTATCTCAATCAAGGTCCCGGCTGGAGTGGCAGACGGCTCTCAAATACGCCTTAGTGGTGAGGGCGACGCTGGAATGAGAGGCGGCTCTCCAGGTGACCTTTATGTTAGCCTATCGGTATTGAAACACAAGTTCTTTACCCGAGACGGTGACGACATTCTCTACGAACTGCCGATTAACTTTGCGCAAGCCGCTCTGGGCACTGAGATAGAAGTGCCGACCCTTTATGGTAAAACCAAGCTCAATATCCCAGCGGGCAGCCAAACCGGTAAGGAATTCTACCTTAAAAATAAAGGTATGGCTCACCTGCAGAGGAACGGGCGCGGCGACCAGATAGTTAGACTACTGGTGATTACCCCCGAGAAGCTGACGAAACAGCAACGCCAGCTATTCCAGGAACTAGCCAACACCCTAGGCCCAGCGGAAAAAGAGTCCAGTAAGTCTGGTTCGTGAGGTCAGGTATCCCACTACCGGGAAGTGAAAGGGTTGGTTAGGCCGCCGAAGAGCGCTTTCCTCGCCTAAAGAAAGAGAACAATCGCCACTTTCGTCCGGCCAACTCATGCCTCGCGTTACCCCCCATCATCTCCGCCGCCACTTGGCGAGGGTCAGCATTTTCATAGAGTACCCGATAGACCCTCTCGGTAATCGGCATTTCCAGCCCGAGATTATGGGCCAGATTCCGGGCAACCAGAGTGGTAGTTACTCCCTCAGCAACACCATTCATAGTGCTAATTATCTCCGTCACCGAGCGTCCTTTAGTCAACTCTACCCCAACATAGTGGTTGCGGCTCAATGGGCTGTCGCAGGTAGCGATGAGGTCACCCAAGCCAGCCAAGCCAGCAAAGGTAAGCGGATGCGCCCCCAAGGCAACGCCGAGAGCTGTTATCTCCGTCAAACCTCGAGTCATAAAGGCGGCCTTGGCATTGTCACCGTAACCCAACCCATCAGCGATGCCGGCACCCAAAGCAATGATATTCTTTAAGGCTCCCCCAAGTTCCACCCCAACGACATCGGTATTGGTAAAAACACAAAGATTGGGGGTGGTTAACAGCCTCTGGACTTTCCTGGCGACAGAGCTATCCTCGGCCGCAGCTACTGTTGCCGCGGGTAAGCCACGCAGGACCTCCCGAGCCAGATTGGGCCCGGAAAGCACACAAATGTTAGACTGAAAACGCGGGTCTATCTCCTCGGCGATTACCTGTGACATGCGCTTGCCGCTACCAATCTCCAAGCCCTTGGCAGCACTCACCACCAGCATTGACTTATTAAGGTGGCTCGCCACCAGCTTTATGTTCTGCCGCATTGACTGCGAGGGCACCACCAGGATTACTGCCTTGGCCTCATCAAAGGCCTCATCCAACTGACTGGTAATGCTTAACTGGGGAGGGAAAGTAACATCAGGAGATGAGCCCGAGTCAGGCCCATTATTTCCCCATTCAGCCGCTTCTTGCTCCGTCCGCGCCCACAGCCCCACCTGCACCCCCTTTTGGGCCAAGATGACGCCTAGAGTTGTCCCCCATATGGTAGTGCCAATAATGGCAACCTTAAGCATATCTTACCCCCCATGTTCTCCCCTGGTGTTTCTGAAGAGTTTGGCTTAAGGGTTAGTCGACGGGAGTGAACCTCCTACCTTAACCTTCTCACCAAGCTTGCGTTCGGTGCCTGATATCAGCCGAACAATATTATCCCGGTGCACCACAATAATGAAGATGGCACCGATTAGAGTATAAACCAGATATTCAATAGGGAACCCGTTGATAATGGTGAGGGGTACTAAAATGGCGTAAGTGCTTACTGCCCCAGCGATGGAGCCCAGTGAAACATACTTGGTTACGAAAGCACCAATGAGAAAAACTGCAACGCCGAATAATGCTGCTGGTGGGCACAAAGCTAATAGCCCGCCGAAGAAGGTAGCAACACCCCTCCCTCCCTTGAATTTAAGGAATACCGGCCACTTATGTCCGGCGATAGCGGCTAAAGCCGCCAGAACCTGGGCGCTTCTCGCCAGCCCCCACAAACCAGAGCCACCCACCACCAGGTAGTCCCCGTTAAATATCAACCCGGCAAAGACTACCGCCAGTAATCCCTTCAGCAAATCAAGAATGAGTACCAGAGCGGCCGCTTTCTTGCCCGCCACCCGCAGCACGTTAGTCGCCCCTGTCTTACCGCTGCCAATCTCCCTGACATCTACCCTGGCACTACGCCTGCCAATTATCACCCCAAAGGGAATAGCACCCAGAAGATAACCGACTAGCACCACGGCGGCAAACTTGGCAATTATCATGACTCCCCTCTTGTTTTAAAGACCAAACGAAGTGGTGTGCCAGCAAAGCCGAACGCCTGGCGCAGTTTGTTCTCAAGGTAACGTTGATAAGAGAAATGGATCAGTTTAGCATCATTGACAAAAAAGACAAAGGTCGGCGGATTTACTTCTGCCTGAGTGGCATATAGAATCTTTAGCTGTTTGCGGCCACTTCGTGGTAAAATGTGAGCGCCGGTTGCCTGCTGAACAACGTTATTAACCTCAGCAGTAGATACCCTCTTGAGCCTCTCCTGATATACCTGACGCACCTGAGGTATGAGCTTGTCTACCCCTTGACCAAACTTGGCTGAAGTGTACATCACCGGCGCGTAAGCGATAAACTTGAGTTGACTCCTGAGATATTTATTCCATGCGGTAAAATTCTTCTCCGCAATCAGGTCCCACTTATTGACTACCACCACCATCCCCTTAGCCGCTTGCTGAATATAGCCAGCAATATGCATATCCTGAGCCGTTACCATCTCCGTCGCTTCAAGAACCAGCAAGACGATATCCGACCGGTCAATGGCACGCAGGGCCCGGATGACACTGTACCGTTCTACCCCTGCCCCTATCCGCCCCCGCCGCCGGATACCGGCTGTGTCAATAAGTAACACACCTTGCCCATCAAAGTCAAATAAAGTATCAACCGCATCACGGGTAGTCCCGGGAGCATCATCAACAATAGCCCTCTTCTCACCGACCAGAGCATTTAACAGCATTGACTTACCGACATTGGGCCTACCGATAATGGCCACCTTTATGACCTCCGGTTCGGTCTCAACTGGCAGGGGCACCGACAATAGAGAAACAATTCTGTCCAGTAGTTCCGCGGTGCCCAGGTCATGATAGGCACTAATCACCAGTGGCTCCTCCAGCCCCAATTCATAGAATTCCACCGCTCCGGCTTCCAGTTTGGCGTTATCTGCCTTGTTCGCCACCAACAGTATGGGCTTGCTTACCTGACGGAGGATGTCAGCTACCTCCAGGTCCGAGGGTACTACACCGGTTTTAACATCCACCAAGAAAATAATAACATCCGCCTCCGTGATTGCCATACCTACCTGCTCTTTGACCCCTTGAGCAATCGTGGAACTGGGTGCTAACTCCAGGCCACCGGTATCAACCAGGGTAAATTCAATCCCCTGCCAGGAAATAGAGGCAAAGACACGGTCTCGGGTTGTTCCCGGTAAGTCCTCGACGATAGCCAGTGGCTTTCCTGCCACCCGATTGAGCAGGGTTGATTTACCTACGTTCTGTCGGCCAACTATCGCCACTATCGGCTTGCTCACCGCCACCGCCCTCCATTACTCACGCTGTCTTAACTAACTCTCGGGCGAGCTTCACACTGGGGGGTTCAATTCCAGTTCTGGCGATATTTCTTAACTCGGTAATCGTATCCCGAAAATTTTGGACAAAAGCATTATACTCCATGACAAATTTATTATACTGGTCAATGGTTTCCGGCGGGATTTCAACCTTCTCCCCTACCTCATAAAACTGCTCGACAAAGTCATAGTAATGACTGGTTATCGACCACAGTTCATTTAAATAGGTATACAGATAATCAGCAAACCTTCTGACGCCGACGTCGCTTTCCAGCCGGTTGATAAAGCTGCTACACCAGCTATTGAAAATGCGCTGCGACATATCACACGACCGTGCCCAGTCCCATAATTTGGGATTATCAAGATTAAAGAGACTATCGATAATAATAAAGATAGACAGTGACGAATCACCCATAAACCGGCGGTTAAAATATTCAGCTACCTGCCTTAACCTTACCGCTGAGCGCTCTAACTGCCTTTCCCTGACTTTAATCACCATCACTACCAAGCCGATGCCCAGGATAACAATCAGCGCCGGGACTACGACTTCAAGCGGCCAGCTAAAGTACAAACCGGCCACCGCCAGCGCCGTGATTAACGCCGGATACCAACCCCGGTTTACTATTGTCTTTAGCGTATACATACCATCCCCCTATTGATATTTGGCCAGTGATATCTCCAGTCCACCGAGTATATCGGCCAACAGTGCTTTCTGCAGGTGCAGCCTATTCTCCGCCTGGTCAAAGACAACCGACTGCGGGCTATTTAAAATACCTTCAGCGACCTCCTCACCGTGATGAGCCGGCAAGGGGTGCATCACTATGGCATCTTCCTTAGCTAAGGACAGGAGTTCGCTGTTGACTTGATAGCCGTCAAATATCTGGCGCCGCCGCTCTGCTTCAGCCTCCTGCCCCATACTCGTCCAGACATCAGTATAAACCACATCCGCCCCACTGACCGCCTGGCGTGGCTCCTTGGTGCGAAGTATTTCAGCACCACTATCAATGGCATAGTCTTGAGCCAGACGCAATATTCGGTCTTGGACCTGGCAGCCATCGGGAGAAGCAATCCGGAAATTCATCCCGGTAAGTGAAGCCGCCAGTAGCAGACTGTGCGCCACATTATTGCCATCGCCAACATAGGCCAGGGTTAACCCTTCAAGCCCCTCCTTCTTCTCATAAATGGTGAGAAAGTCAGCCAGTGCCTGACACGGGTGTTCCAAATCAGACAGGGCATTTATCACCGGCACTTCGGAATAACCAGCCAGAACTTCCAGTGTCTGGTGGGA
>DAOUZD010000076.1 GCA_030665795.1 Dehalococcoides sp. | reverse complement strand
TAAACACCGCTATTGACCGCATCCGCCAGAAATACGGCTTTACCGCGATACAAACCGGCAGGACATTGCGACTGAAAGACATTTTCCCCGAGACCGACAAAGGCTATACCCTTCACACGCCGAGTCTTTCGAGGTAGGGCGGAAAACTTTCCCAGCATTATTCACCTCCAGTCTCTTTGACGTATATGTTAACACTCACCCCAATGTGAGTCCACCCCCTTAAGCGGGTGTCTAAGAGGGGCTTCGCCCCTCTTCCCAAATCCCTCCCCCTCTCCTTTGAAGGAGAGGGGGATAAAGGGGGTGAGGTTTATAAATAGCCCCTTATTAACCCCCACTTGTTTTCTACCCTCGCAGTAGTTATAATGTGTGATAATAATGTTCTAAAAAGGAGACCTGCCAATGCCTTCATACGCCTATTTTAAAAATCAGTTTGTTCCTTTAGCCGAAGCCAAGATAGGGGTTATGACCCAGGCCCTTCACTATGGCACGGCTGTCTTTGAGGGTATCAGGGGCAACTGGAATAGCGAACATAAGCAGATTTACCTTTTCCGCCTTAAAGAGCACTACCAGCGGCTGCTCAATGGCTGCCATGTGTTAAGGATTAGACTACCCTATACCGTAGATGAACTGTGCCAGACAACGATAGAACTGGCCCAAAAGTGTGCCTTTGAGGAGGATATTTACGTACGCCCCTTAGCCTACAAGAGCAGTGAGGCTTTAGGTGTCCGCCTGCATGACATCGACGATGATTACGTCGTGTTTATTATTCCCTGGGGGCGGTATATAGATGTGGATAAAGCCAGGTGTGTTGTCTCTTCCTGGCAGCGTCCCGGCAACAATATGGCCCCGCCACAGGTCAAAATCATGGGTAATTACGCCACTAATGCCCTGGCTAAATCAGATGCCGTTGAGAGCGGTTTTGATGAGGCGATTATGCTCTCCCCGGATGGTTATGTCTCCGAGGGAAGTGGTGAAAATATTTTCCTGGTTATCGATGGCAAATTAGTTACCCCGGCCACCTATAATAATATCTTGCCGGGCATTACCCGCCATACTGTCATCAAACTGGCACAAAACGAGTTGGGTATCGAAACGCTCGAGAGACCAGTTGACCGCGGTGAGCTTTATTCTGCGGAAGAGGTCTTCCTTACCGGCACCGCCGCCCACGTAACCCCGGTGTCGGAAATAGACCATCGGCAGATAGGCAATGGTGAGATTGGTGAGATAACCAGAAAGCTACAAAAAATTTATGCCGAGGTAATATGTGGCAACAATCCCAAATACCTCGACTGGTGTACACCGGTCTACAAAAAGTAAGCTACTCCTTAATCGGACTAACCTGCAATGACCTCAGCAAGCACTGAACCTGGCAACTTTGCTCTAACGCGGTAGTAAAATTATAAGCTTCCTCAATTAATTGACCAATAGCGAAGCTGCCATGACCATGGACCATAATAATCCGGTGTTGTTTTAAGGCCTGGGCAATTATATCCCCCAGGCCTCCCGGTTTTACTTCCATATTCCAACCCACCACCGGAACCGTGCTTCCTTCCGAAAGACCCTCAACGCCACTGAGCGCAATCTCAGTCTCGGTCATCGAGAGGGCAATGGCATGGGTTGGATGGGCATGAACGATAGCTAGCGCCTGGGTTTCCCGATAAATAGCCCGGTGGACGGGTAATTCGGTCGAGGCTAATGGCGTCGAGCGACTATTTTTACTTATCCCGGTCTCTATCAAATCATGTTCCTGCAAACAGTTGAGCATACTGCCACGGCGGGTAATGATAATACGGTCACCTAGCTTGATACTCAAATTGCCACTATGCGACGAGACCAGCCCTCGGCTAAAAAGGTCACGACCCACCGTCTGAAACTGGGATAGAATCATAGCTCCCTCTTCAGTTATTCATATGTTGGCAGCCGCCGCTTCGACCTATCACTAATTTATATCCACTGCCAATCAAAAATCAAATCAAGTTTATAACTACTGTCAATAAAAAATCAAATCAAGCTATGATTATTTAATTTTTTGCTATTTATCCCAGCTTAAACCAACTGCCTGATAACGGCAATGACTCTTCCCTGAATCTCAACATTGCTCGGCTCAGTGAATATCGGCGGCATCTGGCTATTGGCCGGTTGAAGTCGGACTCGACCGGGCTCAACATAGACTTTCTTCAGCGTCGCCTCCTTTTCCGCTCTGAGCCATACGGCGGCCATCTCCCCGGTCTCCACCACATTGACATACTGCATCAAGACAATATCACCATCGTTAATCAGGGCGTCCACCATTGACGAGCCCTTCACCTTCAAAGCATAAACCCCTCCCCTGCCTCGGGTCAAGTCTGTGCTTATCTCCAGAGTCTCGGCGGCCGCGGTAACATCCCAGGTATCTGGAGTCGGCACTGGTATCGGCTCACCGGCCGCTATTTGCCCAATAATCGGAACTTGCACTTGAGATAACGAAGTGAAGGACCTGGTAAGTAACTCGATACCGCGTGACACCTCAGAATGGCGGCGAATATACCCCTCCCTCTCCAGTATTCTCAGATGGTAATCGACTACCGATGTCGAGCTGATGCCACAGCCACTTTGGATATCTCTAACCGTGGGCGGATAGCCATTATCCACCAAAAAACGATGAATAAAATCAATGATACCCTGCTGTTTCGCTGACAATACTCTCATCCCGCTCCCTGAAAACTAACTTTCGAGACCAAGACGAACATCTGTTCTATAACTCTAAAATAAATAAGGCTTTTTGTCAACCCCAAAGACTTTTAAGATTTTTAACAACCCATCCCCCTCTCCTTTTAAGGAGAGATATACTACGGAGAGTTATCAAACAAAAAATAAAGGGGGTGAGGTCAATAAATAGTCCCGTGAGTTAATACGAGACCTCGTTAGCTAACGATAAAATTAAGGATGCGTCAACTAATTAACCTTATAAAACATCGGGAAAATGATAAATAGCTGAGGGTTTCTGCTTAGCGCCGCCCGATACCAGAAATGGCATGGCGGTCAGCCTGCATTGTCTCCAGTGCCAGCTTGTCCATCTCAAGCTGGATCGGTATGGGGTAATCACCGGTGAAGCAAGCCAGACAAAAAGTTTCCTTGGGCAAAGCCACCGCTTCAATCAGCCCTTCAATGCTCATATAGCCTAAAGAATCAGCGCCGATAAACTCACAAACTTCAGGTATCGATTTCTGAGCGGCAATTAGCTCCCCCCGGGTAGCCATATCCACACCGAAGAAACAGGGGTAACGAATTGGTGGCGCGCAGATGCGCATATGCACTTCCTTCGCCCCGGCTCTTCTCAGCAGCCTCACCACGCTGGGAGTCGTCGTGCCACGAACAATACTATCATCAACTACTACCAGTCGCTTGTCCTCCAACATATGGGGTAAAGGATTGAATTTTAGTTTGACGCCAAGGTCTCTAATCCGCTGGTCAGGTTCAATAAAAGTGCGCCCCACATAGCGGTTCTTAATCAATCCTTCACCTATCGGGATACCTGACTGGCGAGAATAGCCAATGCCAGCGCTGGTCGCTGAATCAGGCACGCCAATAACCAAATCGGCAGCCACGGGGTATTCTTGCGCCAGTCCCGCTCCCATCGCCTGCCGGGCTGAAGAAAGCAGCCGACCGTTAATCACGCTATCCGGGCGAGCAAAGTAGATATACTCAAAGATGCAGAGCGCCCTTCTCCCTACCTTATCCCGATAACTATCAACGCCCTTCTCCGTAATGGAAACTATCTCACCTGGTTCAATCTCCCGCATAAAGCTGGCACCAATATGGTCAAGGGCACAGCTTTCCGAAGCGATAACCCAGCCGCCGTCAATACTCCCCAGGCATAGTGGACGCACCCCGAATGGGTCACGGACTCCGAACAAAGAATCTTTGGTCAGCACGGTCAAAGAATATGCCCCCTGGAGCCGGTGCATGGCATATCTTATCCTGTCCACCCAGTTCTTCTCCGGGGAGGAGAGGATGAGATTAGCGATAACCTCGGTATCGGTGGAGCTGTGGAAGGTATAGCCTTGCTCATGGAGTTCCTCATACAGGTGCTCGGCGTTAATAATATTCCCGTTGTGCGCGACGGCAATCGCATGGGAACCCTTGCCCACCACAATAGGTTGAACGTTGTATTCCTGACTTGAACCTCTGGTGGAATAACGATTATGACCGATGGCGATATTCCCAACCAGATGGCTTAGCGATTCCTCATTAAATACCTGCGACGCCAGTCCCATCTTGGCATAAACGTTGAGTTTCTTACCATCGGCAGTGGCAATACCGCTACTTTCCTGACCGCGGTGTTGCAGAGCAAAGAGAGCAAAAAAGGTAAGACGGGCTACATCCTCATTGGGAGCATAAACACCAAAAATGCCGCAACTTTCGTGCAACTTTTTCCTGCCTCTTAGCTTATCCCGAGTAACCCTACCGCATTTAATTATAGTCTATACGGCACCGAGATTTCAACCAGTCAATAACGACACCCATTGCTCTATCATCCTTCCGCAGTTGGTGCCCAGCGCCGTCAATTATAATCATCTGTTTCGGCTCCCCAGCCTTCTCATAGAGCCTATGGGCATGACTCATATCCACGGTCTCATCCTGGTTGCCATGCACCAGCAGTAAAGGTCGGGGAGCAATTCCAGCCACATATTCAATCGGGCGTACCAGCCTGAAGTCATTAAGCCACTTTGCCGCCGACTGGGGAAAATTTTTATCTCTAATCGTCCCAATACGACGAAAGTGGTCGACAACCGCCTGTGGTTCACCAACCTCGGTAACGAAGGTAAACTCGGCTGGACAGGCACAGGTAGCAACACATGATATTCGGCTATCCTGAGCCGCCACATATACCGAGACCGCCGCCCCACCGCTAAAGCCAAGGAGCGATAGATGAGACTTATCTACCTCAGGCAAAGTCCACAAATAGTCAATGACTGCCAGCAAATCCCTGGTCCAGCCCAGAATGTCAAGGTTACCCCCGCTTGCCCCGGTTCCCCGGAAGTTGAAAAACAATACCGCAAAACCTTGGCGGCAAATCTTTTCCGCCAGTAAAGAATAACCATTCTCATTCTGGTCAGGGGTACCAGCCGGAATACCGTGACAAACACAAACCGTAGGATACGGAACTTTGCCATCAGGCAGGTATAGCTGCCCCGAAATGGTTATGCCCTCGACATCAAGAACAACCGCTTTA
>DAOUZD010000139.1 GCA_030665795.1 Dehalococcoides sp. | reverse complement strand
TCTCATATTGACGGCAGCGAGCATTTTCTAACTCCCGAGTTAGCTATTCAATACCAGGAAGCGCTTGGTGCCGATATCATTATGGTTCTGGATGAGTGCTCGGCCTATGGTGATAGCTTGGAAAAAGTGCAGCGGGCAATGCTGAGAACGCACCGGTGGGCGGAGAGGTGTCAGAAAGCGCCAAAGCGCTATGACCAGGCCCTGTACGCGATTATACAGGGGGGTGTCTTCCCTCAGCTTCGTCGTCAGTCGGCGGAATACCTCACCTCACTGG
This sequence comes from Dehalococcoides sp., assembly GCA_030665795.1. The sequence continues at coordinate 3,201 of DAOUZD010000139.1, read as the reverse complement.
ACTTTGCCGGCTACGCCATTGGTGGCTTGAGTGTTGGCGAGCCCAAGAAGGTAACCCTGGCCATGGTTGAGGAGACGGTGGCTTTGTTGCCCGAAAATAAACCACGATACCTTATGGGGGTGGGCTCTCCGGAGGACATTGTTGAGGGGGTAGCCAGAGGCATTGATATCTTTGACAGCGCCCTGCCGACCCGTGTTGCCCGGAACGGGGCCTTATTTACCTGGCAGGGTCGGTGCAATATCAGGAATGCTGCTTTTAGTCGAATGGACCAGCCCATTGTCCCTGATTGTGATTGCTATACCTGTCGCACCTTTTCGGCGGCTTATCTGCACCATCTGTTCAAAAGTGAGGAGCTATTAGCCTACCGATTAGCCACCATTCATAACCTGAGCTTCATTCATCATCTGCTGTGTAAAATAAGAAGCGCCATTCTGAATGGCGCTTTTAGTGCTTTTAAGGATAATTTCTGGGCAAATTACCAGCCTACCGACGAACAGACACGATTTAGTCAAAAACAAAAGTGGCTGAAGTCGAGAAAGAATAAATAAGGAGGTTACAGCTATGGAAAGCCAAATAGAACTTAACGAGGAGCGTCTGAAGTTATTTGACAAGTTTAAGCAATCACTACCCGACTTGATGGTTCCGGAATCTGCCGTGCTTGATGTGGTCTATAAGGACGGGGCACTTAGTAATAAGGTCAAACGTTTAATTGCTCTAGCAATAGCGCTCAGGGCGGAATGCACTAACTGTATTCTGGCCCAAACTATGCGGGCGCTGGAAGCTGGAGCCACTAAGGAAGAGATTCTGGAAACTATCGCCGTGGAGGTGGTGATGAGTGGCACCACCGGGATTGCTGCGTCGTTGCGAGTAATCAAGCTACTGGATGAATTGGGCAAGCTTTAGGCAACACTCCTTATTACTCAGACGATGGCTAACATCTTATCCACTGTTGCCTTTGCCTTGAGGCGAATTACCTCGGGAACTTTGACCTGAGGTGTCATCTCCTCCAGCGACCATAAGACCTTCTCTAGAGTGATTAATTTCATATTGGGACAAATCGCCTGTTCGGAGACCGGGATGAATTTCTTACCCGGGTTCTCCTTTCTCAGGCGGTGGATTATCCCCAGCTCGGTGCCGACAATCATCTCGCTGACATCTTCTCTTTGGGCATACCGAACCATTCCTCCCGTGCTCAGGACTTCATCAGCCAGGGCGATAACCTCGGGTCGGCACTCAGGGTGGATGATTATTTTAGCCTTGGGATATTCCTGCTTCAGCCCGATGATATCCTGGGATTGTATTCTGACATGGGTGGGACAATACCCGGGCCAGAGGTGCATTTTCTTATTGGTCTTGGTAGAGGCATAGTGCCCTAGGTACTGGTCGGGGACAAACAGTATCTCATCATTATTGACGCTTTTGACAACTTCAACGGCATTAGCTGAGGTGCAGCAAATATCTGATTCTGCCTTAACCTCGGCGGTGGAGTTAACATAGCAAACCACACTGGCATTGGGCAGTTCCTTTTTCTTCTGCCTCAACTGCTCGGCGGTAATCATATCGGCCATCGGGCAGCTGGCATTCCGGTCGGGTAACAGGACGGTCATATCTGGGCAAAGGATGGCGGCGGTCTCAGCCATGAAGTCAACTCCACAAAAGACGATTACCTCAGCTTGACTTTTGGCGGCGTTTTGACTCAGCCCTAGGGAATCGCCAATAAAGTCAGCGATATCCTGAACCTCGCCTAGTTGATAGTTATGGACGAGGATAACCGCATTCCTTTCCTGCTTTAGTTTTAGAATTCTTTCCTCTAGGGATAAGTCCTTAATAATGGTCATGGTACTTCTCCGATTTCTACTTTGTCTCCCGATTTCCTCGCCGATTCTATGGTACCACCACCGATAACAATATCGCCATCATAAAAGACGATTGCCTGTCCCGGGGTGATTGCCAGTTGCGGTTCATTAAACTTTACATAAACCTCTTTTTCATCAAAAGGAATTACCGTAGCTTCAGCCTCGGGGTGGCGGTACCTTATCTTTGCCCTGGTGGTGACGGGCTGAGTTGGTCTGGTGATAGCTATCCAGTTCAAGTCGGAAGCGATAAGTTCGTCCCCGAGCGCTTGCTCTTTGCTGCCGACGACAACGGCATTTCTTTCCGGCTCGATGGCAATGACATATAATGGCTCCTTGGCGGCGATACCCAGTCCCTTGCGCTGGCCGATGGTATAAAACATGATTCCCTGGTGATTGCCCAGGATGCTTCCCTGCTCATTCAGGATTGGCCCCGGCTCGGCCGCTTGGGGAATATAATCTTTCAGGAACTCGGCATAATCATCATCGGGAATAAAGCAAATTTCCTGGCTTCCCGGTTTATCGGCAACCGGCAGCGATAGTTCTCTGGCGATTTCCCTCACCTTCTCTTTGGTAAGGTTGCCTACGGGCAGCAGAATATGGCTTAGTTGCTCCTGGGTTATGGCATAGAGAAAATAGGACTGGTCTTTTTGTGGGTCAACTCCCTTTTTGAGCATGTATTTTCCTTTAGTCTCATCCTTTTCGATTCTGGCGTGATGTCCGGTAGCGATAAAATCGGCACCCAACCCCTTGGCTTTTTCCAGCAGTGCCTCAAACTTGATGTACTGGTTGCAGCGGATACAGGGGTTCGGTGTTCTCCCTGAACGATATTCCTGGCAAAAGTCAGCAATAACTTTTTCGGCAAAAATATCCCCGAAATTCATTACGTAATGGGGGATGCCTAGCTTATGGGCCACTCTTTCGGCGTCTTCTACAGCGCCAATGCCACAGCAGCCGCCAAACCGGTCCTCATCTTTACCTGGGGGCCAGATTTGCATGGTAACCCCAATCACCTGATGGCCTTCTTCCTTGAGCAGAGCCGCGGCCACCGATGAATCGACACCGCCGCTCATGGCGACGACTACTCTAGCCACTGCTTCTCCTTTATTAAATAAGGTTGCCTGAGATTAAAGCTTAACATCGAATAACCCGTTAGTTGGAAAACTGAATTAGCCCGGTCTTTGCTGATAGCGCTGTGCGATTTCAATCGCGATGCCAGCTACTTCTACCGCATCGTTGCCTAGGGCAACAAAGAGTGGCTCCTTCCCCCAGCCTTCTCCCTCGTAAAATAGCCTGGGTACACCGCTGGAACTGGTAACCAGTTGGTTAATCTTCCAGGGCATGGAAC
>DAOUZD010000136.1 GCA_030665795.1 Dehalococcoides sp. | reverse complement strand
ATAACCTCATGGCGAAAATCGACATAATATTGCAGCGCCTCTTTAAGGCCAATCACCCTGGGTTGCCCGTCCACCAGAGCCAGCATGTTAGCGAAGAAAGCGGACTGCATGGCAGTATATTTATACAGGTTGTTGAGCACCTGCTCCGGTTGCGCCTCTCTTCTCAGTTCAATGACAATACGCATACCATGGCGGTCTGACTCATCACGCAGCTCACTGATACCGACAATCTTTTTATCCTTGACCAGCTCAGCAATGGTCTCCACCAGGTCAGCCTTGTTTGTCTGATAAGGAAGCTCGGTAACCACGATTTGCTGACGTCCGGTTCGGGCGATGCTTTCGACACGAGCTTTTGCCCGAATAACGACTTTGCCATGCCCGGTAGCATAAGCACTCTTAATCCCTTCCCGCCCCAGGATAATGCCCGCCGTGGGGAAATCAGGTCCTTTGATAAACTGGGTAAGCTCATCAATCGTCGCCCCAGGATTATTAATGAGATAGGATATGGCATCGCACACCTCACCGAGATTATGGGGGGGAATATTGGTCGCCATCCCAACCGCAATCCCGGAGCTGCCATTAAGCAGTAAGTTCGGTAGCTGGGTGGGCAGAACTCTAGGCTCTTGGAGACTGTCATCAAAGTTAGGCATGAAGTTTACGGTATTTTTCTCGATATCAACCAGCATCTCTCCGGCAATCCTGGCCAGACGGGCCTCGGTATAACGCATCGCCGCAGGAGGGTCATTATCCACACTGCCAAAATTCCCCTGCCCATCAACCAGCGGATAACGCATCGAGAAGTCCTGTGCCATGCGCACCATGGCGTCATAAACCGAGGTATCACCATGAGGATGGTACTTACCTAACACCTCACCAACAATACGGGCACTCTTCCGATGGGGACTGGCATGAGTTAGCCCCATATCATTCATCGCATAGAGAATGCGCCGATGCACTGGCTTCAACCCATCCCGTACATCGGGTAAGGCCCGGGAAACGATGACACTCATCGCATAGTCAAGGTAAGAACTCCGCATTTCGTCTTCTATTTTTATCGGCTTAACCGTTCCTAAAACCATATTCGCCATAGCCCCCTATTCTTCGTCACTCACCATTTCATCTCCAATGTCGGCATGCTCTTCAGGCAATACCTCTATTTCCCCTCCACCAATTATAGTATATCCAGACTCTTCTGGCATTATCTCCTCATACTCAGACTCCAGTTTGAACACTCTCTCGTCAACATACGGTCGGAGTTCCTCCACCCCCCTGGAAGGGAAGGAAAGACGCCCCGCTTGGCTTGGAGCCTGATACACTTCCCGAATAATCAGCGTCATCGCTTCTTCGGTTGAGCTGACCACGGCCGCGGAATACTTATTGCCTCCCTCTATTAATTTAATCAGTCGCTGCCCATGCCTAGGCCCAACTTGACCCAGATACTCCCTACGGCTATCTTCCACGATTAAACCGGGGCCGTTTATCTTCAAATATACCTCGTCACCAGCTACCAGCCTGGCCCGTATCTCTGTTGGTGCCAGGTGATAGAGATTAACCACCCCAGCTTTGCCTATCTCCTCGATAAATCGATGCGGCTCAACCTTACGAAACTCACCCTCGGCAGTAACTGCTGCCTCACCCAGGTAACTTAGACGCTGAAGATTCTTTTTGGCAATAGCATTAAACGGGTCAAGTTCTACACTTCGACGGTAAGCTCCCCTTGCCCGTGTAAACTCCCCCAGCTCCATATAAGCCCTACCTAAGCGATTATGGGCATCAACATCTCGAGGAAAGTTCTCTAGTATGACCTTATTCGCCGCAACCGCCTCCCGCCAGCGACCCTGCATCGCCAGGCCTATGGCCTGCTTACTGCGCTGCCGTTTTAGTCTCGCCAGTCTTTCTTCTTGATAGGCCATTATCTACCCCAAAGTTAAACCCATTTTTGAATATATATTCTACCCCAACCAGAACAACTAAACAAGGGGTTTAAAAAAATTTTTTAGCTTTGACAAATTTGGTTAAATGTGGTTAAAATTAAATAAATAATTTAATTAACATCGAAGGAGATAATGATGCAGGATAAGGTTACCGAGGTACTAAATAAAATACGACCCCTATTGATGAGAGATGGGGGTGGTGTGGAACTGATTGAGGTTAATGACGGCACCGTTAAAGTAAAATTGACCGGTGCTTGCGCTGGCTGCCCCATGTCCACCATAACCTTGAAGATGGGGATTGAAAAAATCATAAAACAGGAAATCCCTGAAATTAAGGAAGTGGTAGCCGTCTAGTCCTGAAGGCAGCCGATTATTCTTTTACTTCTATTTCAAACGCCTGGTGCAAGGTACGCACGGCTTCCTTAACCTTGGCTTCGTCAATGATACAGGTTATCCTTATCTCCGAGGTCGTGATTAGCTGGATATTGATATTTTTTTCACTGAGCGTGCTAAACATCCGGGCGGCATAACCTGGAGTATTCTGCATTCCGGTGCCGACAATACTGACCATACCCAGCTTGGCATCGCTGACGCACTCCCTGGCACCAATGGACTTGGCGATAGGTTTAACAACTTCCATTGCCCCGGCTAACTGGCCCTTGGTCACCGTAAAGGTCAGGTCAGTGATACCTTGAATGCTGGCGTTCTGCACAATGGTATCGACACTAATACCTGCCTTAGCCAGAGGCTCAAAGATAGTCGCCGCAATACCGGGACGGTCAGGAACGCCGACCACGGTTATCTTGCCCACATTGAGGTCATGAGCGATACTTCTTACCTTATTGCGCACTTCCATAGATACCCCTCCATGAATTAATGTCCCCGGGTTTTCGGTAAAGCTAGAAGTTACCAGAATAGGAATATTATGTAATTCCCCCAGCTCCACCGCCCGCGGGTGCATCACCTTAGCCCCATAGGTCGCCAGCTCCAGCATTTCCTCGTAGTGAATCTCGGCCAAATGATGAGCTTCCGGAACCAGGCGTGGGTCAGCACTATAAACCCCCTTAACATCAGTATACATCTGGCAAACCTCAGCCTTAAGACTGACCGCCAGAGCTACCGCGGTAGTATCCGAGCCGCCCCGCCCCAGAGTGGTTATGTCCATCTCATCGGTAATCCCCTGGAAGCCGGCAACGATGACGATATTCCCCTTCTCCAGCTCCTTGACCACCCGCCTGGACTCTACTTTAAGGATGCGGGCTCGACTATAGTCGGCATCAGTCCTTATCCCCGCCTGGGCACCGGTGAGGCTAATTGCGGGATAACCCATGCTGTGCAGTGCCATCGCCAGCAAGGTGCTGGAGACAACCTCACCGGTAGAAAGCAGGACATCAAGTTCGCGGTTATCCGGCTGCTCTGAAATCTGGTAAGCCAGTTGAATTAACTCATCGGTGGTATCCCCCATTGCCGAGACCACCACCACCACCTGATTGCCCTCATCCTTAGTCCGAGCAATGCGCTGCGCTACTTTTTTAATCCGCTCCGCATTCGCCACCGACGAGCCGCCATATTTCTGAACAATTAACGCCATTTGT
>DAOUZD010000163.1 GCA_030665795.1 Dehalococcoides sp. | reverse complement strand
ATAGCGGGACGGGTGGAGATAGACGGCATTGACACGCTACAGCATTCAACCAAGGAGATAGCTACCAGGGTGGGTATGATATTTCAGGACCCAGAAAACCAGCTTGTCACCACGGACGTGGAGCGGGAGATTGCCTTCGGTCTGGAGAACCTCGCCTTTCCCAGAGAGGTCATCGCCAAGCGGATTGAGGAATCACTGGATACCCTCGGCATCTCCGCCCTCCGTTACCGGCAGCTACATGAGCTCTCCGGCGGTGAGAAACAAAAGATTGCCATCGCTTCAGTTTTGGCGCTGCACCCGTCTGTTCTGATACTGGATGAGCCTACCTCCGAACTGGACCCCAAGGGCGCCGAAGACGTGCTTTCGGTGCTCTCGCGGCTGAATGACGAACTGGGTATTACCGTGCTCCTGGTGGAGCACCGGATGGATAGGGTAGTCCAGTATGCCGACCGTTTAATAGTGCTTGACCGGGGAATGATTGCGGTTGACGGCGATGTCAGGGATATTATGAACAGCGGCTATGAAGACCTGTCCCGGATAGGAATAGGTATTCCCCCCATAATCCGGCTGGTCCAGGAACTGAAGGGTAAGGGCATTAGTATAGACGGGACTCCGCTCACTGTCAAAGATGGCAGGGTTATACTTGACAAAGTCTTTAGCCAAGCTTCGGGACAGCCCGCTCAAGTTAGTAAAAACGATGTCGGCAAACCGATAATTGAAGTGGAAAAGCTCTGGCATGCTTATCCCAACGGCGTCACCGCTCTGAAGAGCGTCAGTCTCAGCATAACTGAGGGGGAGTTTGTGGCTATTATGGGCAGAAACGCCTCGGGGAAGACCACGCTGGTCAAGCATTTTAACCGTCTCCTCACACCCACTAAGGGGAAGGTAACGATAGACGGCATTGATACTCATCGGGCTACTATCGCCGAGATGGCAAAGAAGGTTGGCTTCGTCTTTCAGAACCCAAACGACCATCTTTTTGCCGATACCGTTGAGGAGGAGATATTGTTTACTCTGAAGAACCTGGGGGTTAGCAGCGGCGAAATAAGGTCGCGAGTTGACGGGATGCTGAAGAAATTTAATATCGCCGAATACAGAAACCATTATCCCCGCTCACTCAGCGGTGGTGAAAAACAGCGGGTTGCTTTAGCCTCAATCGTCGCCGTCCAGCCGAAGATTCTGATTCTAGACGAGCCGACGCGGGGAATGGAATACCGGTTGAAAAGCGAGCTGATGGACTTCATGGAGGAATACCGGCGCCAGGGCAATATTGTGATTCTGGTCAGCCATGACGTGGAGATGGTGGCGGAGTATGCTGACCGGGTGATACTGCTCAGCGAGGGGAAAATTGTGGTCGATGGCAACAAACATGATGTCCTGTCCCGGGCTCTCCTCTTTTCCCCGCAGATAAACCGCCTAGTGCAGGCCTTTGCCAAGTACGGCGTTCCCGACAATATACTGACCGTTGAGGAAGCACTGGATATCCTGTCATGAAGCGGAGCTATGTCTGTCTTGCCATGATATTTACCATCGGCGTCGCTGCCTTTGTCGCGCCCGTCCTTGACTTGGCCTGGCTGAGCCCGTTACTAAACTGGGGAATAGCATCGGCAATACTGGTGGTGCTGGCAATTGCCGCCTTCTTCTTTGAATTTGAAGAGGCTGCGGTAAGCTCCAAGGAAATAGCCTTGATAGGCATGCTCGGTACCGTATCGGCGGTGCTGAGAGTTCCCTTTGCCGCCATACCCAGTGTACAGCCGTGCACCTATCTCATCATCTGCACCGGGTATGTCTTTGGTCCGTTACCGGGATTCATGGTCGGTGCTATAACGGCACTGGTCTCCAATTTCTTCCTTGGCCAGGGACCGTGGACAATATACCAGATGTTTGCCTGGGGGCTGGCGGGAGTCGCCGCCGCCTACCTCAGGCGGTTTCGCCTGAAGACGGGGGGGCTCATCGTCTTCGGAGTTATCTGGGGCTATGTCTTCGGGGCAATAATGAATGTCTGGTTCTGGGCGTCCTTTATCTACCCGCTCACGCTGAAGACTTTCCTGATTTACCAGCTTAACAGCGTGTGGTTTGATTCCTTCCACGCAATAGGGAATGCCATTTTCTTGGGAATTCTGGGCATGAAGACCATAGCCATACTGGAGAGATTCAAGGCAAGATTTACTGTGGAATACTCCTCCAAGTCTTGAACCTCACTGTCCTCTATATAGGCTTTGGCCATCAGTCATGTCCTCAATCTTCCAAACTATAAACTAGGATTAGTGCCTCCGGTCAATGCAATCAGCATGAGCCCATCCGTGCTCACGCATATACCTACTAGCTGCAGCTTTCTGCTCCGGGCTATCCAATTCAATTGGTTTCCCGCATACACTGCAAGGGTAGGTCACCATATAGACCTCTATAGCATCAGTAATTCCCTTCTCCCAACCTTCATCGTAGGCTTGTTCCCTTATTTCTTCTTCGGCCCTCATCTTGACCTCAATAAGGCCAAGACCCACTTCCGGAATGTCGGTGTAACTCATACTCTCTTTTTCTTTGCCATTTCATTCCTCCTCTGGATTACTATTTCGCTTGCTCTTACCCTGAGCCTGCTCTGTGCTTTTCGTGTGCCATAATCGCTCAATGTTGATGATTAACTTCGCTGTCAATTGTGCATTCCTACAAGCTGAATAGATTAGCGCCATTTCGGAGAAATTGAATGCAGAATGTATGCCTGAAGGTGTGAGGTGAGCACCGCACCCCTTGTAAACCTGCCTTCCTGCCCAGATTTTTTATTATCGTTTCAACTCTACTTTTAGTGAGTGGCCATCCGTCCCGGGCGAGGAAGAAGTTATCAATTAACCCTGTTGCCGGTTGCAGCCGATGAAGCTGGTATTTCCATAAGGCAGCCAATAGCCTTTCCCCTATAGGAAGTCGGCGCTCCTTAGCTCCTTTTCCTAAAACCTTGAGTGTTCTATTTCTGAAGTCAATGTCATTCATTTTTAAGCCGATCGACTCCCCAAGCCTCATCCCGGTGTCTAGGAATGTTAAGACCATTGCGTAGTTCCTGAAGCCGGTGGTAGTGGAAGCATCTATCGCTTGAAGCAAGCTTTGAATTTGCTCTTCGGTGAACGGGGT
>DAOUZD010000153.1 GCA_030665795.1 Dehalococcoides sp. | reverse complement strand
GAGAAGGGGCGGTCTTGAGGCACATAGCCCTTGGCCAATTGGTGTTGCAGTGGCTTGCTGGCAACCGCCTTTTTAATCAATCTTTTTAATTCTATTGAAGATATACCGCTGCGCAGTGGCTGCCTCAGGTCAATTTCCTCTTCGCTTAGGAGACAGGGGCGTAGTTTACCGTCCGAGGTAAGACGGAGTCGATTACAGTGGAAGCAGAAATGCTCACTGACCGGTGTGATAAAGCCGATGGTGCCATTAGCCTGAGGCAAACGAAAGTATTTTGCCGGCCCATTACCCTTGAATGAGCAAGGCTCCAATTCCCCTAATACCGCCAAGCGCTGCCTCATCTCATCAACGGGGACAAATGACGAAGCGAGGGCGTCTTCGCCGAAGGGCATGTGCTCAATAAAGCGAACATGCCATTCCTCGGTAATCGTTTTGGCGGCAAAATCGAGTAATTCATCGTCATTAATCCCAGACATCACCACCATGTTAATCTTGGTCGGATTGAGTCCAACCGATTTTGCTAGTTCAATACCTTCCAGCACATCGCCGAGATTACCGCACCGGGTAATATATTTAAACCGGTCCGACTTGAGTGTATCCAGACTGACATTAACCCGTCGTAGGCCGGCTGATTGTAACTCCGCTGCGTAATGAGCCAGCAAAATCCCATTTGTCGTGAGCGAAATATCATCTATGGCATCTATTTGCGCCAGCATCTGGACTAGTTTGGGTAGCCCGGCTCTCACCAGGGGTTCGCCACCGGTAATCCTTACTTTCTTTATCCCCAATTCAGCGGCGGCTTCAGCTATGGTGTAGATTTCTTCGTAGCTAAGAATGTCTTCATGGGCTAGTAGATGAATACCCTCGGCGGGCATGCAGTAGATACAGCGCAGATTGCAACGGTCAGTTACCGAGATACGCAGATAGTCTATCGGCCGCTGAAAAGAGTCAGAAAGTCCGGTCATCGATAATTCCTACCTCTATGGTTTTCTGGATTCTGTTTGCCAGGCATATTCACTGTCCCCTTAACTTCTCCAATATCTGGTCTACCTGTCTGGCTGCCTGGCCCCGATGACTAACCTGGTTTTTTAGCGCCAGAGGTAACTCTGCCATTGTCTTATTCAGTTCCGGCAGGTAGAAGACCGGGTCATAACCAAAGCCGTGCTCACCTCTCGGAGCAAAGGTTATCAAACCCTGACACTCGCCGCAGCAAAACTCTATCTCCCCATCAGGGGTCGCTAGGGCAATGACACACCGGAAACGTGCCGTCCGCTTTTCTTGGGGCACACCATTGAGTCGTGCCAACAAGTAGCTAACTCTCTCTATATCCGAAGCGTTTTCACCGGCATAACGGGCGGACAGCCGACCTGGTTCACCACCCAAAACATCAACCTCCAGCCCCGAGTCATCAGCTAGAGTTAGTAGCTGGCTCTTGGCTGCCAAGGCCGTTGCCTTTAATCTAGCGTTTTCCTCCAGACTTTCGCCCACTTCGTCGACAACAAGGGTAATACCTTGCTCAGCTAGCGTAACCAACTCATAGGGAAGGCCCGAGAGTAGACTTTTATATTCCCGCACCTTAGCTTGATTGTTTGTCGCCAGGAGAAGCTTAGGTTGCAACCGGACTCCAAATAAAGATTAGTAATTACTCGGAAAGCTCGTCAACAGGCATTGCCGCCATGGTCATCGTCTGCAGGGTACCTCTTGAACCAAGTTCTAAGGCTACTTTAGTTATCATCTTGTTGTCTGGAGCTTCCAGGATGTTAATGAAGTCGTACGGACCCAGGAGAGCATACTGGGCTAGTATCTTAACTCCCATAGCTTCGACTTCCTTATTAACCTCTTTGAGCCTTTTTGGGTTTGCCTTTACTGTTTTTCTCCCCTCGTCAGTTAAATTTGTCAGCATAACGTAGGTTGCCATCTCTCTCACCTCCGTTCCAATATGGTTAGATATTACTTTAATCTAATGATAACCCTCACCGTCGGCTCAGTCAAGGTCAACGAATCTGCCCTCTAATTTCTTCGACTTAGCCATGCTTTCCTCAGCACTGGCTAAAATATCGAGGTGAGATGCCGAATGCCCAATATAACCACCAATATCAACCTTAATGTGACTCAATGTAAACTTCATCGCTTTCCACACTTTGGCTTAATATTCAATTCCTTTTCGTGCCTTTACCCCTTTATCATAAGGGTGCTTTAATTTTACCATTTCCGTAACCAGGTCTGCCAACTCAATTAATTTGGCATCGGCATAGCGCCCGGTAAGGACGAGTTCTACATTCCGCGGTTTATCACCAATCAGCCTGACTACCTCATCCAGTTCAATGAGTTTGAAGTACAGGGCTACATTTACTTCATCCAACACCACCATGTCATAATTACCACTGAGCATAGCCTTACGGGCAGCCGATAAAGCCAGCTTTGCCTGTTCTATTTCCTCGGGATTAATATCCGCCGGGTTAATAAGGCATCTCAAGCCGAAACTGGCGACATCAACATTGGGTAGCTTGGGCAGGGTGCTGAACTCACCATAGGGATATTTGCCTTTCATGAAAAAGACGATGTAGACTTTCAGGCCATGCCCTACGGCTCGAAGTACTGCCCCTAGTGCGGCGGAAGTCTTGCCCTTTCCGTTGCCGGTAAAGACCTGAACCAGACCTTGGTTCTTTTTGGCTACCAATGAAGACCCTCTAATCTTGAAACTCTATCCCACGCCTGAATACCATATCTTGACCAGAGAAATGATAACCAGACTGGCTGTAGTAACGCCAGTTTAGCAACCCGACCCAGTTTTGTCAATAGAGCTGTTGGCTTCAAGTCCAGGAGGCATCACTTTTGCTGATGCTAGACGCTGTGTTACAATAGTCGACAACACGTCGAATTTCTGGTAGGAGGTGAAGGATATGGCAGCTCAGATGTCGGAAGAGGAACTCTACCGCGAGGCGAGAAAGAGGGTTGAGGAGAAGAAGGGCTTTTTTATGCACCTTGCCGTCTACATTTGCGTTAACATTTTTCTGGTGATTATATGGGCGGCTACAGGAGACGGGTTCCCGTGGTTTGTCTTTCCCTTAGGGGGCTGGGGGATTGGCATCCTGTTTCATTTCCTGGAAGTTTTTGTCTTCACGCGACAAACCGAGTGGGAAAAAAGAGAGATAGAAAAAGAAGTAGAGAAACTGAAGAAGGGTGGAAGATAATACACCTCACCTGAGAACCTTTAATATGCTTATGCTTGGCGTATTACCTGCCGTCTCGTCCTGAGGAAGTGGGTGAAGCCCAC
>DAOUZD010000092.1 GCA_030665795.1 Dehalococcoides sp. | reverse complement strand
AATACGGTTATTATAGTATTGAATAAATATATTAAATCGAAGCTATTAAAATGGTTAAAGAATTGCCCGGCATGGTCTTAAAAGCCATCGGTGTTGTCAAAAATGAAATCAAGCAGCCATCAATGCGTGACAGCAAGGACGCCGTTTCTGATATTGTCGTTGATGCTAATTTAACTGAGGCTCTGGATAACCTAGATGAATTCTCCCATATCATCGTTCTCTACTGGATGCATCAGGTTACCACTACCGAGCAACCATCTACCAAGGTTCGTCCCAGGGGTAATCGGACATTGCCACCTATGGGAGTTTTCGCTACCCGTTCCCCAAGTAGACCAAATCCAATAGGGAAAGCGACAGTCAGGTTACTTAAGCGCCAAGGCAATATATTAAAGGTCAAGGGGCTTGATGCCATTAATGGCTCACCAGTAATTGATATAAAACCGTACATTCCAGGATATGATTCAGTGGCTAGGGCTAAAGTGCCACTGTGGGTATCTAAACGATAAACCAAGTGCTAAAATGGTTTAGGTAACACAGTTTAAAATAACGGAACAAATATGGTAGCTAAAGAATTAGTCAGATTTGAAGATGTCTGGGTGCATTTCGATGGGGTACCGATACTAGAAGGGATAAACCTATCCATCAAATCCAATGACTTCCTCGGCATCATCGGCCCTAACGGCGGTGGTAAGACCACACTGCTCAAAGTTATCCTGGGGCTGATAAAGCCAAGTCGTGGCAAAGTCTCGGTGATGGGGCAACCTCCCTTTAAAGGACGAAAATTCATCGGCTATATCTCTCAATTTAACCTGTTTGACCGTGATTTCCCGATAAGCGTTTTTGATGTGGTACTTATGGGACGCTATAGTAGAATGGGCTTGTTCCACCGCTATACTGAAGAAGATAAAAGAACCGCTTTTGAAGTTCTTAAGACCGTAGAGATGCTGGATTACAAAGAGCGGCATGTAGGCAGGCTTTCCGGTGGGGAACAGCAGCGGGTCTTTATCGCCCGAGCCCTGGTTGCCAACCCAAAACTGCTGCTTCTCGATGAACCTACGGCTAGTATCGACCCGGATATGCAAGCCGAATTCTATGAACTCTTAGATAGACTAAAAGAGAGGATGGCAATCGTCCTGGTCTCCCACGATATCAGCGCTGTTTCTATCTATGTGAGCGAAATTGCCTGCCTTAATCGCCAGCTATTCTACCACGGCTCAAAGGAAGTCTCCGCTGAGGAACTGGAAAAGTCCTACCACTGTCCGATACAGCTTATCGCCCACGGTACCGTCCCCCACCGCGTACTAAAGGAGCATTAAAAGTGCTAGAGGTGCTCCAGTATCAATTTATGCAGAATGCGCTGATTGCTGGTTTACTGGCGGCGGTCGCCTGCGGCATTGTTGGCGTCTATGTGGTAGTAAAGAAAATCGTTTTTATCAGTGGCGGGATTGCTCACGCCTCCTTCGGCGGCATCGGCTTGGGATACCTCATCGGCATAAACCCCGTGTTAGGCGCCATGGTCTTCACCATTGCCTCGGCGCTGGGTATTGGCCTGGTGACCAGACGAACCAGACTCCCTGAGGACACAGCTATCGGCATCCTGTGGGCAATGGGGATGGCATTAGGGGTAATCTTTATTGGTCTGTCTCCGGGGTATGCCCCAGACCTCTTTAGCTACCTCTTCGGTAACATTCTGACCGTACCTGTCTCCGATTTAATCCTGATGCTCATTTTGGATGCCGTCATAATTATAATAGTATTTCTGTTTTACAAAGAGTTCTTATTTCTTTCCTTTGACGAAGAATTCAGCACCGTGGTCGGAATGCCTACCGAGCGTCTCTACCTCTTGTTGTTATGCCTGGTGGCACTGACCGTGGTCGTCTTAATCAGGGTTGTTGGCATCATTCTGGTCATCGCCCTTCTTACCATCCCCGCCGCGCTTGCCAGACAGTTCACCCATAGCCTCAAAAAAATGATGCTCCTGGCTATCCTGACCGGGGTCCTCTTTGCTCTCAGTGGTCTGTGGCTTTCCTATTGGCTTGATTTAGCCTCCGGGGCGACAATTATTTTAGTCAGCGGAACGGTACTCTTCATCTCCTTTGGCATTGCCAAATTACGCCGTAAAACCAGAGAATACAACCTTCAGCAACCTGACATTACCTGACAAACCAGACATGAACTTGCCCCCCGCAATACATATAACCTATAATTGGGAGGAGGAAAAAATGGAGATTCGTATTACTACCCTGAGTGAAAATACCGCCGGCACCGGTGACCTTCTGGCGGAGTGGGGGGTGAGTATCCTTGTCGAAACCGGGCGAGAAAACATCCTGTTCGACACCGGGAAAACCATCACTGCCAGCTATAATACTGATAGCCTTGAAATTGACCTGAAACGAATCGATAAGATTGTCTTAAGTCATGGTCACTATGACCACACTGGCGGCCTGCACCAAATCCTGCGCCAGATGGGAAAAGAAGTAGAGGTAATCGCCCATCCTGACATCTGGGCAGCTAAATACCGCCGCCGCAAAGGTGAAAAAGACAAATACATTGGCGTACCCTTCCAGCGTCAAGAGCTGGAAAGCCTTGGGGCGAACTTCACTCTGACCACAAAACCAGTGAAAGTAAGCGCTAACATCATGACTAGCGGTGAGGTCCCCATGATAACCGATTACGAAACGATAGATTCGGGCCTGTTTGTCAAAAGTGATGGTGGTTGGCAGCCGGATAAACTTCTTGATGACCTGTCACTGATTATAAATACTGAGAAGGGATTGGTTATTGTTCTGGGTTGCGCTCACCGTGGCATGATTAACATCCTCTACCATGCCCGGCAGCTTACTGGTGTTAAAACAATACACTCCGTTCTCGGTGGTGCCCACTTAATTAGTGCCTCAAGGGAGCGAATTAGGTTAACTATTGCTGCCCTAAAAGAGCTCGGGGTGCAAAAATTGGGTTTATGCCACTGTACTGGCTTGCCCGCCGTTAGTCTGCTGGCCCATGAGTTTGGTGACAAGTTCTTCTTCAATAATGCGGGCACCACTATCGACATTTAGTAAGGAGTAACCACGAATCTTTCCGTTCAATTAGCCCCGAAGCACAAGACAGGTTTGCTCCTGGCCAACCCGGTGATGACCGCTGCCGGGACTTTTGGCTATGGCACCGAATATAGCCACCTGTTTGATATTCAAAAGCTGGGGGCTATTGTCTGTAAGGGGACTACTCTTGAACCGAGGGACGGAAATCCGCAACCACGGCTAGCCGAAACTGCCTCTGGCCTGCTCAACTCAATTGGTTTACAGAATATTGGTGTGAAAGTCTTAATCAAGGAAAAGGCACCCATTTGGGCAAGCTGGCGAGTGCCGGTCATTGTCAACATTGCCGGGGAAACGGTTGACGATTACACCCGACTGGCTCATGAACTCGATGGAGTAGCCGGGGTTAGCGGCATCGAGGTCAACGTCAGTTGCCCCAATGTTAAGGCGGGTGGTGCTGAGTTTGGCGCCATCCCTGAGTCAGCCGCCAAGGTAACTGCTGCAGTCAGAGCGGCCACCTCGCTGCCGGTACTGGTCAAGTTAACGCCAAACACCGGCGATATAGTTAGGATAGCGGTAGCGGTGGCTGAAGCTGGCGCCGATGCCATATCCCTAATCAATACGGTGAAGGGCATGGCAATTGATATCGCAACGCGCCAGCCGCTACTGGGCAACGAGACCGGAGGTCTATCCGGGCCAGCGATAAAGCCGATAGCGCTGGCTATGATTTATGAGGTCGCTGGCGCTGTAGAACTACCCATCGTTGGTTGTGGTGGCATCACTACTGGCAGTGATGCTATCGAGTTCATCATGGCGGGAGCCAGTGCCATTCAGGTAGGCACCGCCAGCTTTGCCAACCCCCACGCCCCACTTGACGTTCTGGAAGGAATCGAACAATTCATTCAAAAAGAGGGAATAAAGGATATCACTGAGCTTATCGGTGCTGCTAGGTAGCAGGCAAACCGGTGAGATAAGGAGGTTCAAGCTTGGTAAAAATAGTCACTGACAGCACCTCTGACCTGACACATGAGATAGCTAGCATGCTGGGTATCACGGTAGTGCCACTGTACGTTAACCTCGGCGGTGTTACCTATCGAGATAACATCGACCTAACAACCGAGGATTTCTATCGAAAACTGGAGCAGAGTGATACCTTACCGACCACATCGTCACCAAGCCCGGGAAGTTTCACCGAGGTTTACGATAAACTCGCCACCGAGACCGACGAAATCCTGACGATTACGATTTCATCAAAGCTAAGTGCTAGCTATAAGACAGCCGTTGCAGGTAAGGAAATACACAAAAGCAATGCCAGAGTGGAAATAATTGATTCGCTATCGGCAATTGCAGGTCTGGGATTGATAGTTATATCTGCGGCTAAGGCAGCTCAGGCAGGACAAAGCCTGGATGAGGTGATTAATGTCACCCGAAGTAGTATGCAACGGGTGGAGTTTCGGATTGCCTTTGATACGCTGGAATACCTGAAGAGAGGCGGGCGCATTGGGGCTGCCCAGGCCTTTCTGGGCTCTATGCTGAAGGTAAACCCTATCCTTACCATAAAAGACGGTGTCATTGAGGGAGTTGCCAGACCTCGGTCAAGAACCAAAGCGATGGATTTCCTGTATGACTTTGTAGCCAGTTATGCTCAGATTGAAGAGATGGCTATTGAGGATGCCAACACACCTGATGATGT
>DAOUZD010000103.1 GCA_030665795.1 Dehalococcoides sp. | reverse complement strand
CTCTCACCACAGCAAACTACATTGTCCCCTAATATACCAAAATCAACATCGGCTTTTTTCAGGATATTAACTGTAGCTAGGGCCACTTTTCGAATAATTGGATCGTACACTTGGTAACAGCAGGGGAAGTATAATAGCTCAGTGCCTTCGGTATAGGTCTTCACACCAAGGCCTTTTGCCCAATCGGCTCGTGTCTCCTGTGGCTCTCCCAGCGGATTGCCTACTCCAGAGACGTTTTTAACTGCAATCCGTAGCGAGTCGGGAACCTTGCCTACGCCTAATTTCACAATGACTCTACGCAAAGCCCGCATAACATCTACGATTTCCACACCACGTGGACACCGGTCAACACAGGCTCTACAGCCAACACAGGTCCACACATCTTCATCTTCAAAGTCAATTAAACCCAATTGTGCCTGATGCATTACTCGGCGAACGATGAAACTTTTAACCAGGTTCCAAGGGCAAGTGGCACTGCAAACGCCACATTGATAACATAATTTGAGGACATCGCCTCCTTCCTCTTTTATAATATCAGTCACTTCTTTAAATGGTGATACCGCTTGCATTGCAGACTTTTCCTCCTCTTGTTATTTGCTGCCTGAGCGCTATAGTATAGCAGCACGTATAAATTTTTGGCATGTATAGAATTTTAGCATGTACAAAATTTTTGGTCAAGCTCTTTGGGTTTTGCACCAAGCTCTAATTAGTCATAATCTCCGGGAAAATAAACTGATGACGGGTTGACACTCAAAGCTAAGCCAAGTATAATTTGTTTATACTAAATGGGTAAACCTGGCTATGCCGAAGTGGCGGAATGGCAGACGCGCTACGTTCAGGGCGTAGTGTCCGTAAGGGCATGGGAGTTCAAATCTCCCCTTCGGCACCATCATTCCTTTTAGCGCTTGTAGCTCAGTAGGATAGAGCGCAGCCCTGCGGAGGCTGAGGTCGTGGGTTCAAGACCCGCCAAGCGCGCCACTCTTGGGCGGTTAGCTCAGTTGGTTAGAGCGTCTGGTTTACACCTCTGGGGCTCAACTGGCTGGGAATTGATAGGAAAATAAGAGAAAACACTTCAGGCGGACGGGCAAAAATGAGAAATGGTAACCGAACTAAAGACACTGACCCTAACGGACCTCATCAGAGAATTCATTGAGCGTCCAAACCTGTCCCCAAAAACCCGGGGATACTACACGGACATCCTGTGGAGGTTCGGGTCCTCCGCGGCTCACTTTGAAGCTGAGCGACTAGCTGACTTAGTTGGGGCTTCAAAGCTGAGGTAGAATTTCAAGCTTCTGTTACCCCTTTACTGAGTTTCCCAGGCTATCAGAAATTATGGTCTAAATAGTATAAGCAATGCGCGAACCGTCAGCAATAGCATCTGCTATCAGGTGAGGCTCCCTACAGTCGCCAATGGGATAGATTTCAGGAACCTTCCCATCCAGGCTTTTGAGGAGGTCAGTGTTTGGCTTTAAGGGCAAGGCAAGTACTATGGTATCTGCCTCAAGGGTCTTTCTCTTGCCATCCTTAGTTATGATGGCTAGCCCTTTATCTGTTATCTCCTCGTATTTGACCCCGGTTAACCTAGCTACGCCTTTCTTATCTAGCCACGGAAATAATCGAAGCTGATCATCTACCGTCATCCCTTCTCCCAGCGCTTCAGTTGTATCGACGATTGTTACCTTTCTACCTCGCTTAACTAGAAACTCAGCTAGCTCACAGCCCTGTATGGCGCCACCTAGTATAATGACTCTTTTCCCGATTGGCATCCAGAATCTTGTTAGCCACTCCAGGGTCTTCGGCCCCAGGAACCTCGTATAAGTCTTCAGCGTGCGGTACAGCGTAGAACTGCTGACTACATTGCGCCGATTAATTCCGGGTATCTCGGCGACAGTATGTATGCCTCCTGCGGCAAGGACAACTACGTCCGGCTTGAACTCCTCAATTACTGGAGAATTAACCTCTTTCCCCAACCTTATGGTTACGCCTAGCTTGGTAATTTGGATTCTGAGGTAGCGAACCAGGGCTACGAGCTCTTTAAGTTCAAGGTCCTTTACCATAGCAGCTACAGGTATCAATCCTCCTAATTTTGGACCTTTCTCACAAAGCATTACTTCATGTCCTCTAAGTGCTGCCACCCGTGCTGCCTCCATCCCAGCAGGGCCACCGCCAACTACCATCACCTTTTTCTTCTTCTCAGCAGGCTTGATTACATATTCCTGCTCTCTGCCCAAAGTAGCATTTACCCTACATTCAAGGGGCTTATTCTTATTACGCACGTCCATGCAGTAGAGACAGCCTGTGCACGGGACGATATCCTCTAGTCTTCCTGAGGCAACCTTGTTGGGCAGCTCAGGGTCTGCCAGCAGGCGTCTGGTCATGCCAACAAAGTCTAACTTACCTTGCTGTAAAAATTTCTCTCCAAGCTTAGGGTCGAGCCGACATGCACAAAAGACTGGTATTGAGACTACCTTCTTGACGGCTTCGGCTAGAGGCACTGTAGCTCCTACTCCCTTACGGCTCCAGTCTAGGTCTTTTGGCAGGGACTTAGGAGGTTCGGGATAGAGAAGCCTATCGGGCTGTAGCAAGCCGCCACGATGACCGTAGCCATGGGCTCTTACCTGAATGGCATCGGCACCGGCGTCCTGCAGGAACCGGGCAAAGCTTACCCCCTCCGCCACGGTGGTTGCCTTTTCATGCCCATATTCAGCGATGTTGATAAGGACGGTAACTGTAAAGTCCCGCCCGAGGCGCTTCTTGATTTCGCGCACGATATTACACATAAACCGGGCCCGGTTTTCCAGAGTTTTGCAGCCGTATTCATCCTCGCGCTTATTCCAGATACGGGAGAAAAAGGTATTAATCTGGTGACAGGTGGCGCCATTTATCTCCACACCATCAAACCCGGCCTTCGCGGCTCGCTCTGCTGCCTTTGCCCAAATGTCCACATATTCTTTAACCTCGGCAAGGCTTAACCCCCTGGGTACGGCAAAGTCTGGCCCGGGCAACTCGCTTTTCGTCAGTGCAGAGGCGGCTTTCGTGTCACGTTTCGGCAGTAGCCCGGTTGGGTTCCAGGGCCCGGCATGTTGAAACTGCAAAAATACCGGGCAACCATGCTTGTGGACAACCTGAGTTAGTTCACTATAACTCGGAATATACTTATCATCATCAAGGTGAAACTGGACCGGCGGATGTTGGACGCCTAGAGGGTATTCAACACCACAGGATTCCACAATGAGCAGGCCGACGCCGCCTTTAGCCATTGTCTCATAGTAAGCCTTAGCTCGTTCACCAACATAGCCGGTAGGCTCAATAAAGGACGTCCCATTGGCGGTCTTTATTATCCGGTTCTTCGTACGAACCTGCCCTATATAAGAAGGTTCAAGCAGTTTTTCAAATCTTGATTTGCCAGTCATTGATGTACCTCTGCCTTAAGATTTATCTGATATTCTTTGTCTAGGATTTAGTAATGAGCCAGTTTAAGGATTTCCTCAACCGAGTGGGCCGCAGCCTTAAGGGTACTTATTGCTTGCTCTAACTCCATTCGCTCACCAGGAGCTAGCTTCCACTCTAGAATCTGCTGAACTCCTCCTCGTCCTAGAATTACCGGCACGCCTATGCTCAGACCTCGGTGACCATATTCCCCATCCAATACTACAGAGCAAGGAAAAACCTCGCCAGTATCTCTTGTAATAGCCGAAACCATGTTGGTTAATCCTACTGCTGATGTCCATCCTGCGGTACGTCCGGTTCCAAGACTTTCGTACGACCGCAAAATTTTGGGAATCTCTTGCCTAATATTTTGTTTAACATCTTCACTTACAGGGATACGCTCGCCGTTCACCTGAAGAGAACTAAATAGCAATACTTGGTTTTCACCATGCTCGCCAATAACTATACCATCAACCTCCCTAGGAGTGACACTGAGAGCCTTGGCAGCCATAATTCGAAAACGAATAGAGTCATTGTAACCGTAGCCAATTAATCTTTTACGATCAAGACCAGAACTGAGCTGCATGGCATAATTGAGAGGGTCTACCGGGTTAGTAGCGGTGATAACCACAGCATCAGGGCAAAACCGTTTTATCTTCTTCGCCGTATCTTGAATGACTGGTACATTATCCTTAAGTAATTCCATGCGAGAACTGATATATCTCCAGGGCACACCTGCTGCCATGATAACTATATCCGAGCCAAACAAGTCTTCCTCGTTGCCAGCTCTGACCACTATGTTCTGTAAGCCCAGCGCTGCGGTACTTATATCCATGACGTGGTTTATAAGTAGATTCCGGTTGAGGTCGATCATCACCAGTTCGTCAGCCAGACCATGGGTGGCGATGTTAAAGGCAGTGCAAGAGCCTAAAGAGCCAGCGGCTCCAATAATAGTAATCTTCATCAATCACCCTCCCTTCAAGATTGCGTTAATTAGTTGGG
>DAOUZD010000146.1 GCA_030665795.1 Dehalococcoides sp. | reverse complement strand
AAGGGCATTGGCATTCTACTCGCAGTATTTATCGTACTACGCCTGTTAAGGCTTTTTATATTTTCAGGATGGGATTAGTAAGACGCAATGGCGAGCTTGCTTTGGTCAGTCTAAGAGAGGCGAAGCCTCTCTAATAAATCTTCCCCTTCCCCTTATCGAAGGGGAAGGGGATAAAGGGGATGGGGTTACCTAATCAAAAGCTGTAAAATAAAGAGGGGGGTGGTGAGATGAAAGGTTTAGTTAAACTTCGTGCCCAGCCAAGACTTAATTCCCCGAATATGCTGACGGCCTGGCCGGGCGTCGGCAATGTCGCCATGATTGTGGCGACATACCTGCAAAGGAAACTGGATTTTAAGGAACTAGGCGAGATTGAAGCTTCCCGCTTCTTTGACCCCATCGGGGTACTGGTCAAAGATAATGTCGTCGAGGCGCCCCAGTTTCCACAGAGCAAGTTCTACTACTGGAAAAGTAAGGGTGAGGGGAGCGATATCGTATTATTCATCGGGGAAGACCAGCCGACGGCTAAGGGATACGAACTGGCTAATTGTGTCCTTGATGTCGGACTAAGGTTCCAGGTGAAGCGAGTATATACCTGCGCGGCGGCGATGACTCGCATCCACCATACCGAACCGCCCAGGGTCCTGGGGGTAGCTACCAGCCAGTTGGGGGCCAGGGATTTGAAAAAATACGACTTGATGCAAGCCGGCAACCTGCAAATTGCCGGACTAAACGGATTATTGCTGGGGGTGGCTAAAGAGAGGGATATCGAGGGTATCTGTCTGCTGGGTGAGGTGCCCATTTACGCCACCCGGATACAGAACCCGATGGCGGCGCTGGCCGTGCTCAAGGTGCTGACGGTGATGCTGGATATTGAAATTGACCTTGATGAGTTGGCACAACTAGCCGTGGAGACCAGAGAGAGAATGAAGGAGGTGGCGGCTCAGGCGATGGGGGAATATATCGACTACTTTACCGAACCGATATGGGAGCGGGGGGAGGAAGAAGAGGAGGAATAGACCGCGGAACAGGCTGGGGCGCAAGATGATTATCGGTAATAAGGTTAGACTTCGGGATAAGAGATTGTCCGATGCCCGGAACGATTATAAATGGCAGACAAACCCTGAGTTAGTTCGGCTTGATGCTATGCCATTGCTGACTACTTCTTTCCCAAAATATCTACTGGACTACACTGCGGCATTGCGTTGTCCCACCCCGACCAGGCACACCCTCGCTATCGAGACTTTTGACGGTAAGCATATTGGCAATTGTGTTTACTACAATATTAATGCGACTGAGGACGAAGCGGAACTGGGTATCATGATTGGTGACAGCGACTACCAGGATAAGGGCTATGGCACCGATGCCGTAGCTACTTTAGTTAACCATATTTTCCGGCAGACGAATCTCAAACGACTCCATCTGAAGACGCTGGACTGGAACCAACGGGCGCAAAAATGCTTCCAAAAAAGTGGCTTTATGCCATACGGGCAGCGGATTCGGGATGGGTATAATTTCGTGCTTATGGAACTGCACCGCAACCAGTGGCAAGAAAGGCGGAGACAGAACCTATTAGCTTCTAGGGGGTAGGGTGATGATAGCCCTGCCGGTTACTGTTTTCTCTCCCCTGGCATTCTCCGCCCAGATATGGCACTCGATATAGTGCTCTCCGTTTTCAATATACTTCTTACTTACCTTTCCCTGGCAGGTAATGGTCTCATTGGGGAAGTTCATGCCCTTATAGTTGCAGGCCAGCTTCTTGAGACTTCCCCGCTCTCCAATCCAATCAGTGATTAGCTGACCGAGAAAGCCGGCTACCAGTTGGCCGTGAACGATAACGCCGGGCAGTCCTTTACTCTGGGCAAAATCCTTGTCGTAGTGAATGGCAAAGTAATCACCGGATGCCCCCGCCCACATCACCAGTTGACGGGTTGTCGGCTGTTTGAGCAGTGGGGGAATTTCACCATCTACGGTGACATCTTCGTAATAAACTTGCTCAGTCATTCTTTGCCTTCTCCGTCTGATAAGCAATCATTGTCTGCTGGCATCTGGCGACCAGCTCCTGTTTCTGGTTGGTGTAGGTTATCTCAAAGGTGACAAACGCCATCTGGCTCCGTTCACGAATGCTGGCAATTTTGCCGGTGACGGTAATGCTATCACCGGGTCTGACAGGCTGATAGCATTCAAGCTCAGTGGAGCCGTGGAGTAACCCGTCTTGAAACATTGGCGTGATTAGCTTTTCGCCAAATTGCTCGCCACCGATAGTCACGATAAAGATGGGAGGCGCAATTGTTTCCCACAGAGGATTGGGGTCATCAATGGCTCGGGCGAACCTCCGTATCATCCCTTTCTCAATCTCATAAGCCCCGAGCTCCAACGCCACCCCAGTTTTATCCTTGAACTCATCGGAGATTATCGGCTTTTCTGCCATTTAGCACCCTTACCCGGTAGTGATTTCAGGAAAGTTTAGCCTGATTTTAGTGGCGGCGTCAAGGCAACCGGTGTTCTGCTCTTGACGATTAGCTTAAGCTAGGCTACATTAAAGACTGCGGGAGGTGAAGTTGATAAAGCCAATAGCGTGGCTGGGTAACCGAGTGAGCATCCTTGACCAGAGCCGACTTCCCCGGGAAGAGGTTTATTTAGAGCTGGATGACTACCAGAGTATTGCCTCAGCCATCACAGAATTGAAAATCAGGGGGGCACCGGCCATCGGGGTAGCTGGTGCTTATGGAATAGCTCTTGGTGCCCTGAAAATTGAATCTGTGGCGAGGGATGAATTTTTGGAGAAACTTGGCGGCATCATTAACGCGATTGCTACCACCAGGCCCACTGCGCGAAATCTTTTCCGGGCGATTGAGCGTATGCGGCAGGTGGCTGAAGCTGGTAAGGACGTAGCACAGATTAAAGCGGCACTGGTTGAAGAAGCGGTCAAGATTCACGCTGAAGAAGTTGAGGCAACCCGTAAGCTGAGTGAATTTGGCGCTGAGTTAATCAAAGACGGTTTTACCATCCTGACCCACTGTAATACCGGGCCACTGGCGACTACCGGCTATGGCACTGCCCTCGGTGTCATCATACGGGCAAAAGAGCAGGGGAAGAGAATAAAGGTCCTGGCTACCGAGACGCGACCTCTGCTTCAGGGGGCACGGCTCACCACCTGGGAATTAAAGAAAGCCGGCATTCCGGTTACCCTTATTACTGACTCCGCGGCGGGATACTTTATGCGGCGGGGGGAGGTTAACTGCGTCATGGTCGGGGCTGACCGGATTGCTGCCAACGGTGATGTTGCCAACAAGATTGGCACCTATACCTTGGCGGTGCTGGCTAGAGAAAATAATATTCCTTTCTATGTGGCGGCGCCCACCTCCACCATTGACCCCTCCCTGGCT
>DAOUZD010000072.1 GCA_030665795.1 Dehalococcoides sp. | reverse complement strand
AAACGAGATGGTTGCCTTTGACGGCGCCATGGCTGCATCGTTAGCCGGTCTAAGATCAATGGTATCAATGAAACACGCCGGGCTAAATTTGGTGCTAGACCCGCTGTCGGTGGCCGTCCAAGGTGGTGTCCGTGGCGGATTAGTTATTGTAACGGCTGATGACATAAATGCCCATAGCTCAGCGAATGAGCAGGATAACCGTTTTTTTGGCTTATTTCTTAGGGTTTTAACCTTAGAGCCGTCAGACCCTCAAGAGGCTAAGGATATGACTATTGAGGCCTTCTCCTTGTCTGAAAAAACACGGTTGCCGGTGATTTTAAGGACGGTCACTCGAGTGAGCCATGCCCGGGGTAACGTTGAATTAGGAGAAGTCCATCTAGAAGAAAGGCGGGCTTGCTTTGAGAGGGAGCCGGAAAGGTTCTATATTACAGGACCACGGACTCTGCAACGTCATTCTTGGCAGCTCGGGCAACAGCCCCTCTTGCAGGAATTAGCAGAGGGGTTGCCGTTTAACAGACTTGACCGTGCCGGGGGGAGAGTGTGCATAGTTACGTCAGGCGTAGCCTATACTTATGTGAAAGAGGCGTTGTCCCTTCTTAACACAGAGGAACTAACTGTTCTCAAGATAAGTAGTGCCTACCCTTTGCCAGAGTCCTTAATTAGAGAAGCACTCTCAGGTAAAGACACTGTTCTCGTCGTAGAGGAAGGGGGCCCATTTATCGAACTCCAACTAAAGGCTCTAGTTTCGGACCTTTCTACACCGGTTCATGTTCTTGGCAAAATGTCAGACCACTTACCCGAGGTTGGGGAATTAAATGTAGGTATCGTATTTAAAGCTATTGCCAAGTTATTAGGTCAAGACGAATACCGGGTGTCTCGGCGAGAGGAGGTTTTGCAGAGAGCCAATGATGTCTTACCGCCGCGGACGATGACTTTCTGTGCCGGTTGCCCCCATAGCGGGACTATGTATGCCTTAAAGGAAGTCATCAGAAAGAAACCAGTAAAACCTTTTATAGCTGGGGATATTGGTTGCTATAATTTAATGACGTTCCCCCCCTATGAACTGGGAGACGTTAAATACAGTATGGGAGCCAGTATTGGTGTTGGCTCGGGAATGTCTAAAGTGTTGCATGAGAAGGCTATCGCTATCATTGGAGATGGGACATTTTTCCACGCTGGCATCCCCGGGCTCATAAACTGTGTGTATAACAAAGCCAATATCACAGTTATTATTTGTGATAATAGAATAATCGCTATGACCGGGGGTCAGCCCCACCCCGGAACAGGGAAAACTGTGACCGGTCAACTAACTAAGCAAATAGACCTAGAAGAACTTGTTAAGGTTTGCGGTGTGGAACTTGTAGAGGTGACCGACCCGTATGACATTGAAGGGACAAAGGAGGCTGTAGAAAGGGCTTTAGACTATGATGGCGTAAGTGTAGTCATTTCAAGAAGGGAATGCGCTTTGGAAGTCAGTCGTGAAGCTCGCCGCTCGGGTAAGAAATTACCTTCTTACTATATAGACAGCGAGGCGTGCATTGACTGTGGTCTTTGTTTACGCCGTTTTAGCTGCCCTGCCTTAATTAAGTTAAACGGTAAAGTAGGCATAGATGAGGGTTTATGTGTAGGCTGTGGTATGTGTAGTCAGATTTGCCCTGTGGATGCCATAAAATTGTCGGGCGAAGGCTAGAATCGTATCTAAAGCGTCCCTGGAGGGATTCGAACCCACGACCCGCTGCTTAGAAGGCAGCCGCTCTGTCCAACTGAGCTACAGGGACAAGTTGTTTACCATTTAAATGTAGCACGGGGTGAGGAGAAGGTCAACATCATCTTTCGTTCTGGAAATTATCTTTCACTTCCGGGTTAATAAGCCAATCAGGCCACTTACCATTAACAATACTAGCCACGGCTTCATATATCCTCTGCTTATATTTAGCCCATGACTGTTCCGAATAGTAAGCAGAGTGAGCCGTGATAATCACGTTGTCTAGCGTGAGCAAGGGGTGCTCCGGGTAGATACCCTCTGGTTCTGCCTCCACTACATCTAGTGCCGCTCCGGCTATATAGCCCTGGGAGAGAGCAGTACATAATGCCTCCTCATCAACAAATGAACCACGAGCCGTATTGATGATATAGGCTGTCGGTTTCATCTTCCGCAACTGCTCCATTCCTATCATATGCTTTGCCTGTGGGGAGAAGGAAGCTTGAATCAAGACGAAATCTGATGTCTCAAGCAGGTGGTCAAACGTTACCGATTCTACGTCCATCTGTTTAAATACCTCTGGGGGAAGGTAGGGGTCGAAAGCGACAACTTTCAATCCGAAACCTTTCGCTTTGCCAGCAATGGTGCCGCCAATTCTGCCCAAGCCAATCAGTCCCAGGGTTTGTCCCCTCAGATGGAACATTGGGGGTAATATTTTCCCCCTGATTTCTCTTTTCTCAAAAGCACTCCATTTCCCTGCCCTAACGGCTCTATCTAGGCGGGTAATCTTTCTAGCGCAAGCCAGGAGGAGTGCCATGGCGTGGTCAGAGACTTCCTCTACGCAATAGTCGCCGGGAGAGGCAACACAGATACCATGTTCTGTTGCTGCCTGAACATCTATGGTGTCAAACCCGGTACCGGCATTGAAAATCAGCTTACAGTTTTCTAGGTTCTCTATGACTCTCCGGGAGAAGGGTTGCATTAGTGTTATTATGGCATCGGCATCTCGAGTCGCGGCAATGACTTCGTCTTCGGTGTTACACGGGACAGCCTGGAAGTCAACGCCGAGATTTTGATAGGACTCTATCTCCCGGTGGGGGAGAACTCTGGCGGTCATTACTACCTTAAAGCTCATTTCCGGCTCCTCTATACTTTCACCCAGAAACCCTCTTATTCTTTGATACCCGCCAGATTCTTGGCCAGCTTCTTGAGCGACTCCAGGTCCGTGTTCCGCAGTACGGTTATCTTGTGCGTTTCGGGTGAGCCAGCGCCATGGATGTTGGAGACAATGTCTCTACTCTCAAAAGCAAGCTTCTCTATCAATCTGAAGAGGCGTACCCTGTTCTCTGTGGAGACATGCTCAACCCCCTTGAGGTATTTCTGGAGTAATGGACCAATTTCAGGGTTCTCCATGTCTTTGTCTGAAGGCATATCAGCCACCATACCACCGGCAATCTCAATCATCAGTCGGACTACTTCCTGGAGTTCCTTGCCTTCAAACAGCTTGGACGTGTTTGCCAGAACCGGGTCAACCATGTAGATGCCGGATTCGGTTGGCTTGGCTTCCACCGAGGCAGCTATGGAGCAGCCATACATCGCCTGGACGGGTTTAATCATCTCCACTATCTTGGCGTTGATGTGGGAAACATTGGGTAGTCCATTATACTCAGCGGCAGCGGCGGCGGCACCAATCAGGACATCACCGACGCCGCACTTACAGCCACCATGAGAATGGCGGTGGAAGTTACCGAAGTTCCTTACCATCGGGCCGGCGTATTCATATTCGCCACACAGAAACACCTGCTCCCAGGGGATAAAAACATCTTTGAAAATCACCATGGGGGCGAACTTGCTGTACTCAATATTGCCAAGGTCAACATCCTCCAATTCCCTGGCTTCCAGGGTGCCCCTGCCGTAAATGTGGATGAGACCCTCAGCATCTACCGGGACGGCAAAACAGACGGCATAGTCTTTATCTGCCTCGCGCATCTCTCTGGTAGGTACAATCAGTCCCCAGTGCGCACACAGGGAACCCGTTTGGTGAATCTTGGCGCCTCTAACCACAATGCCGTCATTATTCCTGTCTACCACGCGCAGGTACATGTCCGGGTCTTTCTGCTGCGATGGGCGGAGTGACCGGTCACCCTTGACATCAGTCACACCACTAAAGATAACAAAGTCGTTCTTCTGCATGTGCTTGACGAAATTCAGGAGTCTCTCGTAATACTTGGTGCCATACTTTTTGTCGCAGTTGTAGGCTTCTATACCAACTGCATTCATGGCATCCATGCCGGTGCACCGCATAAAGCAGGTGCCGATTCTCTGGGTGAGAAACTTCAGCATTCTAACCTTGGCTAAAAGGTCATCCCGGCTCTCGTAGAACCTGATGAAGCGGCTAACCTCTTCACCAATCAGGTTAGACTCGGCTACCAGATACTTTTTACCCTCCGGGTCATGAGACAGGGCATAGGTTTGAGCTACTCCTGCCAGCATGTGCTTGATTAACGGGTGTTCATGAACATTCTCCACCTTTTCTCCCAGAATGTAGGTGGTTGGATGCAGGCCCTTCAGTGACTCGTAATATTGCTCCTTTGTCTTTAAAGCCATTACCTTTTCTCGCCCTCCTTTCTGCCGCTCAAAAGGAATAGCTTGACTTTAGACTTCCAGCGTCATAATTATAGCATTGCGCTCTCCCGACACGCAATTTTTTATACTGACACAGCATAATGCGATATTTTATACTACGTCTCTATTGGGGTATTGACAACCATACAAATAAGGACTAAATTAGAATCCTGAGATATGAAATGACTTGATAGAGCATCATTGTAGTATCGGTTTAGGAGTTGAGGGGATGAAAGAAGGGCACTGGAAATCGCTAAACAATAGGGCGATGGCTGGTGCCCTTGGTTGTTTGAGTGAGCAAAAAGGAGAGAAGGTTCTACCAAGATGCCCGCCACAATATTCATAATATTGAATCTTACAGACGCCTATTTGACCAAGGTGGGTTTGGTGATGGGGGCAAGTGAGGTAAACCCCCTAATGACACCCGTTGGAGGCAATATCATAATAAAGGGACTATTGGCTATAGCACTGCTCCTTATCCTTTATTGGTTCGGGAAGGAAAGAGTCCTCTGGCCGTTGAACTTCATATTCCTTGGTATTATTTTGTGGAACTCAGCCGTTTGCGGGATACTAGCCTTGCCAAAGCTCGATTATGTCATGATTAGCCCGTAGGTCTGGGGCTAAACTAAAATCTCCTCCCAAAGTCGTAACTACATTCTGCGGGCACACCTGATTGTATGCCTAACCAACCACATTTTTTAGCTTCGGCCAAACTCCTTTTTCAACTGCCCTGAGCTGAGGTGAATCATGGTTGGTCGGCCATGAGGACAGGTATGAGGCATGGCCACCTGCTCCAGTTGCCGAATAAGCTCACGTATCTCATCATCGGTTAATGCCTGCCCTGCCCGCACGGCGCTGTGACAAGCCATTGATATAGTTATACCCTCTGCCCAGTCATCTCCGGATAGGGAATCCAAAACTTCTCTCACCATCCCCGCCCAATCCTTCTTATATAGCAGGGCGGGCACTGCCCGGACTAAATAG
>DAOUZD010000020.1 GCA_030665795.1 Dehalococcoides sp. | reverse complement strand
ATATATGGCTTCGTCCCCTTTGTCAAGAAGCGCCAGGATTGAGTAGAACATGATGGGCTTGGCACCTGGCGTTACGATAACTCGCTCCGGGTTTACGGGAACACCGCGCGTCCTTTCCATCTCTTTGGCGATTTCAACACGTAGCGGAACTATTCCCTGAGAGTTACAGTAGTGAGTGTAACTCTTGTTCAGTGCCTTAGTTGCCGCATCACGGATATTTTGAGGCGTATCAAAATCAGGTTCACCAATTTCAAGATGAACTATATCCATACCCTTGGCTTCGAGAGCTTGAGCTTTAGCCAGAACCTGAAAAGCAGTCTCTGTTCCCAACCGGGCCATTTTTTCAGACAGCTTCACTAATAATTATCCTCCTGAAATATTTGTTTGACCCCTAGGATTTAGCAATACTACTACTTGGGTGTTGTTGCTATCGTTAAATACCCTTGCAACCGCTACTATACTTACTTAGCTTTTTTCTGTCAAGATTATCCGAGAACTATCATGTAATTAAAGGTTTTGGAAAACTAGACTTGCCAGACAGACGAGGATGCGCAATGGTAAAATAAGTTGAAAATAAAAAACTACAGTGACTTTGGTTTGTATTGGTTGGTAATGTATTAAGGTTTATAGGCTAAATCCAACTTGAATTAAGGAGGTGAATTTCATGAGCATTAGAGTTGATGGAGATGTTTGTATTGCTTGTGAGGCATGCATCCCTGACGGCCCGATGGAAGCAATCAGCATGAAGGATAATGTTGCCCTCATCGACGAGGATGAGTGCGTCGAATGCGGATTATGTCAGCGAGCGGCAGCTTACCCGGGGTTATTCAAAACTCCATGTAGCCACTTTTGTCCGGCGGGCATAGATGTACCGCGCTATCTCCAATTCATTGCTGATGGTAAACCTGATGAGGCGCTAGCTGTCATTCGTGAGAAAATACCTTTCCCTGCCATCTGCGGGCTGGTTTGTTTTCACCCTTGTGAAGCTAAGTGTGCCCGGACTCGGCTTGATGAGGCAGTTGCCATCCGGATGCTAAAAAGGTTCGCCTGGGAGCATGGCAATGGAATGTGGAAACGAGAGATTAAGGTGGCTCCTGCCTCCGGGAAGAGAGTAGCCATCATCGGCTCAGGACCGGCCGGCTTGACTGCGGCATATTATCTGGCTAAGCTTGGGCACTCAGTTACCGTATATGAAGCTTTGCCCGAACCGGGTGGAATGATGCTGTATGGCATACCTGAATATCGGCTGCCAAAGGACGCCATCAGGTCGGAAATCAAGGAGATAGAGGATATTGGTGTCGAGATAAGGACAAATACCCGAGTTGATTCGATAGACAAACTGTTTAAAGAGGGCTATAATGCCGTTTTTGTCGCCATCGGAGCCCACCAGGGTCTCCAGATAGGAGTTGAGGGAGATGACAGCCCTCGGGTGATTGATTGTGTCAAATTCCTGAGAAACGTGAGACTGGGTAATGAAATAAAACTAGGGAATAAAGTCGCCGTTATTGGTGGTGGCAATTCCGCGATAGATGCGGCACGAACTGCCCTTCGCCTTGGGGCTAAGGAGGTGACCGTCATCTATCGTCGCTCCGAGATGGAGATGCCAGCCACCCCGGAGGAAGTTGAAGAAGCTCTCGCTGAAGGAGTGCAGATTTATTATTTGGCAGCGCCCTCAAGGATATTCAGCCAAGATGGTAGGGTAGAGTTAGAGTTTGTGCGCATGGAATTGGGGACGCTGGATGACAGCGGCCGGCGGCGACCGATGCCAATTAAGGGCAGCGAGTTTACCATGAGTTTTGATACCATCATCGCCGCTATCGGTCAGCATCCGGATATTCCCCGCCAGTTTAATTTACCTATCGGTCAAGGGAACATCCTCGAAGTAAATCTGGATACCCTTGCCACTGCTAAAGAAGGAATCTTTGCCGGCGGTGATGTGGTAACCGGACCGGCTTCAATTATTGAGGCAATCGCCGCCGGAAGGCAGGCGACTATCTCTATCGACAAATATCTGGGAGGTAATGGGAATATTAGCGAAGTATTAGCACCACCGGAGGAAGGGGTCTTCCCATTAGAAGAAGCTGAAGAGAAGCGGCGACCACATATGCCCACTCTTCCCGTCGAGAAGCGGATTAAAAACTTTAATCAGGTAGAACTTGGCTATAGTTACGAGATGGCTATCGAAGAAGCGAAGCGGTGCTTAAGATGCGACCTCAGGGAAAGAGACTGCATTATCTTTGAACCCTCAGACTGGCCACGCTCTCTACGCAACCATTTCTCCCAACCGGGAGTCCCGCATAAGACGACAGGCATTGCCGGACGGGGGACGGAGGAGATGAAAACCAACGATGTTACCGGCAGGTTTAAACGGGGATGGGTTGGCGTGGGTCTTGATTTCGGCCGCCCGGGTATCGGTACCCGTTTTCGCGATGTGGACAAGGTAGTCCAGGCACTGGCAAAACTAGGGGTAGAATTCGAAACAAACAACCCGGTTACCAAGATGATGGTAGATACCAAAACGGGGAAATTAAGAGAGGACATACTGAATGAAAAGGTAATGTCTTGCGTCGTTGAGACCGTATTTCCTCTAGAAAAACTAGAGGAAGTGCTTAACAGCCTGCGAGAAGCCACCAAACAGATAAATACCGTCGTTAGTGTTTGCAGCATCAACCGGGCTGACCCTGATGGGTCATATCCGTTGCGGAAAAAGCTGGATGAACTGGGTATTTTTTACCGTCCCAACGGAAAACAGAATGCTGGCTTGGGCAAACCCAGGGCCAACGTTTAAGGAGGAGATTAATGACACATACGTTGCATCGCCGCGGAACGCGGGAGAGCTTAAGCAAAGATTATACCTTCATTATGCTACGGGCAATGGGATTTAATGACGAAGATTATCTCCCCAAGTGCCAGGAGGCCTTGCGCATCGCCCAGCGCCATAACCCGGTAAATTTGGCCAGTGAGATGAAGGGGAATATATTTGAGTTCCCTGCTGATGAGATAATAGAGCAGGCCGCAGGGGACTCCATGTGCGTGTTCGACAACCCCGATAACCTGACGGCATTCCTGAAAGAACTTAAGGAAGCAGACTTGGGGTTGTCAGTGACCGTAAGTGGTCTCTTCGATAAAGTGGATGAGTGCTTCAAGAAAGCCGGATTGCAGCACCACACGGCCAACTTCTCTCTGGGAGTATGGGGCAAGACCGACTGGCTGCCCGGTGAGGATATTCTGGAAATCACCACCATGTGCGGTCACGGGATGGTACCCCCCAACTTGGTCAAAGCTATGGTCAAGGAAATAAGAGAAGGGAGAAGGACTCCTGAGGAGGCAGTTAAATTATTGGCGCCAAACTGTACCTGCGGTGTATTTAATCCAGCCCGTGCGGCTGAGTTGCTGGCAGCAATGTCGAAATAGAATAAATTGAACGAATTTTGAAGAAGGGCATAAAGCTAATGGTTCTTGGGGAGAACGCTTACATAGCTGCTATGATAATCCAGAGCCAGGCAACTGCAATGCCTAATGCGGCTCCAGCAATGACTTGGAATGGTGTATGCCCAATCAACTCTCGCATGTCGGCTTCCAATCTAGTTATAGGTTGCCTGAGTCTAAGCTCATGTACAATACGGTTTAGAACAACTGATTGGTGACTGACAGACTGCCGAACGCCTGCGGCGTCATACATAACTACCAAAGCTAAAATAACTGCGATGCCAAAGACTGCTGACCCAAAGCCCTGTATCATGCCGATTGTTGTGGCTAACGCAGTGACCACTGCCGAATGTGCACTAGGCATGCCACCACTGCTGACCAAATAACGAAAGTCCAGCCCCTTGCCCTGCAATAGTGCTACTGATGTCTTTGCCAACTGTGCAATTGCCCAGGCACAAATTGGTACCACTACAACTTTGTTGGTAATGATCTCGTATAACACGCTATTCCAGTCTTACTTTTTTATCCACAACATATCTCGTTTACATACCTTACTTGGCTATGTTAAATCCTTACTCGCTGGCTGTCAATACCCCTTAACGGGGCGCCAGTAAATTTCAAACCAACTAAATCCCGAGTTGCGTGAAAGCGATGGATACACGCACCATTAATACCGTCTATAGAATCTGCTAGTGTTGTATCGTCTGCTCAGTTCCTATTATACGAAATATTCTAATCTTGGGCTTTTCCTGAAGAAGTGGCTCAATCCGTCCATATAACTTGGCCCGAGTCTCTGATGTTGCCCATCGCTCCCAGTCCTCAATGCTACGCCACGTGCTTATTATAACTGACCTGCCCCCCAAAAACCGGTCCAGTTGCTTAATGTTAGACTAAGGATTAGGGTTCTTGCCCCGGCGATTTGCTAGCATTTTCGTAATCGTGTCGGCTATACTGTATTGGAAAAGATTTTTCTAGTAAAGTGCTCAGACTTTCGTGTCCTAAGGGGTCATCTTTTATTAAATAATGTCTTTGATATGGAAACCCTTCAATTTATTTTACGGCTGGTGGATAGTTGCTGCGTCTTTCCTTATTGCTCTATACGTAGGCGGAGTGGTATTCTACGGATTCACTGCCTTCTTTGAGCCGATAGCAAACGAGATGGGCTGGAGCTACACGCAAATCTCACTTGCTGCTTCGCTACGTGGCTTGGAGATAGGCCTTCTTTCACCATTCGTGGGTATACTTGCTGATCGCTGGGGTCCCAGGAGGCTTATATTCGGTGGCGTGCTTATCACGGTAGCGGGTTTACTTCTTCTCAGTGCCACCAAATCTCTAATCATGTTTTACGGGGCCTTCGCTCTACTTGCAATAGGCGTGAGTGCTTGCACGGTGACAGTGCTACTGACGGCGATGGCTAACTGGTTTCAGAGGAAGATGGGGATAGCGAGCGGTATAGCAATCTGTGGCTTTGGCTTCAGTGGTTTGCTAATCCCGGTAATAGTTAGACTCATTGCCGCGTATGATTGGCGCACAGCGGTAACCATCCTTGCCTGGGGTATGATGATTATGGTTTTACCGCTGTCACTCTTTTTTCGACACCGGCCTGAGCAATATGGTTACTTTCCAGATGGTCAGAAACAAGGTACCGTAGCCTACCCTGATGAGTCGGGTACTCGGCAGGTTGTCGAGGTTGAGGTAAGCGTGAAGCAAGCACTCAAGAGTGGCGTATTCTGGCGTTTAGCACTGTCACGAATGTATCATATGATGGCGGTTGCGGCTATAATCACTCATGTAATGCCTTATCTCAGCAGTATCGGCATTAGCCGGTCGCAATCCAGCTTAGTGGCTACTGTAATCCCACTGATGAGTATTTTCGGTCGCCTTGGTTTTGGCTGGCTCGGGGACAAATTCAACAGAAGACTGGTGGCGACAACGAGTTTCATTATGCTAGGTTCTGGCGTACTCTGTTTCGCATATGCTTCCACTATGAGTATCTGGTTACTTGTTCCTTTCCTCGTTCTCATGGGTATCGGTTATGGGGGTAGCAACGCGCTCCTGCCATTACTGGGGAGAGCGTACTTTGGTAGAACCAATTTCGGAAGCATTTACGGCATAATGGAAGGCATTGGTACTATAGGAGGCATAATAGGCCCAGCCATAGCCGGGTGGGCATATGACAACTGGGGCAGCTACCAAATAATCTGGTTTTTGCTGGCTGGCCTTGCGGTTGTTGCCATAATCTCAGTCTCCACCATTGCCCCAGTCAGGAGTACGGTTGAACTGAACGATAAACTCCAAACTACACGCTAGGTCACGACCTTAGTGATTCTCCTCAGAACCACCAAAGCCGGAGGCATCGGAAGGAAATGGAGGCCGTGTAACGTCAGCACCATTGAAGGTAAGATGTCGGACAGGATAGTTTATCGTAATCCCCTCTTGGTTAAAGCGTGCATGAAGACGCTTAATGAGTTCACTTTTCACACGAAATGAAGCAATTCGGTCTGTCGCCTGCAGCCAAACCCAGAAGTTAATGTTCGACTCTCCGAATTCCTCATACCCAAACCACGGCTCGAATGTCTTTACGACCTCGTCGAGGTCTTGAATTACTTCTCTCGCCACTTTGAGGGCTACACTCTCCACATGGGCTAGGTCACTGCTGTAGCTGACGCCAGCATTCACAATAACGGCTAGTTCCATGCTCGGACCGTGGTAGTTTGTGATTATGCTGTCAGCCAATCGGGAGTTAGGAATGATTATCATATTGTTAAAAGGGGTGCGAACCCGCGTGCTACGCCAGCCCACGTCAGTAACATACCCTCTCACGCCACTGTCCAGCTCTACATAATCACCCACACGCACCACGCGGTCGGACACAATCTGTGTACTGGCGAAAAAGTTAGTCAAGGTAGGCTGAAGTGCCAGGGCTACGGCCAAACCACCAATTCCTAGGCCGGCGACAATGGGAGTGATAGCAATGTCCAGATAGTCCAGCAATACGAGGACACCAAATGCATAGACAACTATCACCATAACCCGCCGCAGGAAACGAATAAGGCCTTCATCAATGCGTGCCTTTCGGCGAACGGCTCGAGTCCGCAGATACCAGACTAGGAGCACACCCCCGCTCCGGGCTAGACCATAGGTAACCAGAACAATCACCACGGCGACACTGGTGCTTCCCAGGTTAGCGCGCCATGGCGCCAGATAGGACAAAGAGCTGAGCGCCAGGAGAAGCCCTTGGGATACTACCAGAAGGAAAACAGGTCTGGAGAGACTCCCTAAGAGTTGTGGGGGCAGGGTGGATTTGAAGTGTTTCTGTAGCTTTGGCTGTCCGCGTCGCATGCCGACAAGAATGAGCCAGGCAACTAAAGTAAAGACAAGCAGTATCCCTCCCGCCCATACCGCTTCGAGCAACGGAGAACCGACTACGAATTGTGGCTGCATTTCGCACCTCCTCAAAGCTAAAATAATCGGCTTAGCCGTAGGTTAAACTAAGTTAAACAATATGAAATTCCAGATTTACAGTCTCTTAGTGCTGATTCCGCCCGACGTGGTCCCATGCTTAGGGCAGTAATCATGCCACCCAAACTCTCTTTTACCTGAATGGCTGCTTCCAAGGCATAGAGGTCAAAAGGGTTTATTTCAGTATCGGCAGAGCTCCTATCAACCACGCCTTCCTCGGTCTCAAACCTGACCTGTCTCATGTCCGGCACCTGTTTGATGGGCACGATGGTTCTCAAAATCGTTTCCTCCGGTCAAACCTGCTTGCGGGTTCAGTAAGTTTAAGTGGCAACTGCCCTGCATCCGGCACGGTTACTATCCAGTAATGGATACTTTAGGGAGAGAACCGTCTTTTGTCAATAACTCTGCAAGAAAAACCAGTCCTCTCAGTGTGGGGGAAATAGCCGCGATGACGGAGAAGACAACGGCTAAGGTTGATTTAAATTACGAGATATGGCTTCAAGCGCTCCAGGTTTTGAGGGTCAGGTTTGACCTCTCCGTCCTCTATCTTTCTCGTAAGGTCAACAATCGCCCGGTTCATGGCTGTGGGTATCCCTACCTCCTTACCCTTCCTAACCGCCTCACCGTTGAGGTAGTCCACTTCGGTTCGCCTGCCTTTAATGATATCCTGCAGGAGCGACGCTCGATCTGGTGCACCCAGCTTCTTTGTCTTCTCCGGGGAGATATATCTCTGTTTCATAGCTGTTTCCAGCTTCCCCTTTAATGCCATAATGCCATCTGTGGTGGTCACTTCGGCAAAGTCACTGCCGGGAATGCCAATAATCGGTTCCAGCGTTATCCCGAGGGCGGTGGCAACCCGGGCAACTTCGCCGCCGGTTATTACCCTGATTAAATTTGCCGCGTCCATCTGTTCCTGATTCAAGGAAGATATGGTCGGGCCGATGATACCGGAAAGAGCATTCATCATGCAGTTAATCAGCAGCTTGGACCAGCGCCAGCCCCAGATATTGGTAGTCGCTTCACTGGGGCCAAAAACCTGCAAAGTATCAACCACCTCGCGGACACGGGACGTTATCAGGCCTGAGAGCTCTCCAATAGTGAAGCAGGGGGTAGTTAGAGGGTCGGTACGAATGACATGGCCTGGCTCATATACCCCCACGCTGATGACAGGTACACAACCCACGGTGCGGTTGAAGCCGACGATGCCGGCGACCAGTTCATCATTAAGGCCATTTTGCGCCGGCAAGATGAACCCGGTCGGTTTCAGGAGGGGCTCAATTAAATAGGTTGACCAGCGTGTATCGTAGGACTTAACTGACAGGTAGACAATGTCAAACTGTTCCCTGAGGTTGCTGACCTCGCTGAGAGGAAGGGCTTTAACCGGTACGGTGAACTCACCGTTCAGGTCGGTGAGCTTCAACCCATCGCTTCTCATCTTGTCCACATGTTGCGCCCACTGATCAATCAGGGTTACATCATGCCCCTCTCTTATCAGGTAAGCACCAATCGCCGCACCGATAGCTCCTGCTCCCAGAACTGCGATTTGTCTCTTCATATGATTACCTCCTTAAAAACGGCCCGCCTAATAATCTCCCTGAATAGTATCCATTATATCCGATTTTTGTCAATGTCTGGTGTCAATGACTCTGGGATAAGACCAATTGCACCCAAGCGCCGGTATAACTGGCGTTTTGTGCAATTGTACCTTAACGAAAAAAGGAATCCAACATTTCAGTTTTACCGTGAGCAATCTTGACGAGGCACAGTATTGCCCCGTTATTTTCCTAGAAAAATCTGTCATCCTCGACGAGGCATTTCTGGTACAGGAGAAGAACACCGCGATAGCGTTAGGCGGCACAGCGAGAGATGGCGCGCTGGAATAGTCCGAACTTTTAGTAGGTCGTGAGATCGCCAGAAAGTTCGCTGGTTGGTTGATATTCCTTATGGGCCTTTCTACGTGGGGTCATCCTGGGTCTCGCTTGTATCGTGGACGGGGGGTGAATTAGAATGCCCCCAAGGGAATTCGAATCCCTGTTGCCGGCTTGAAAGGCCGGTGTCCTAGGCCTCTAGACGATGGGGGCGCATTAGCTAAGTATAACAGAGTTAGCTTCGGTAGGCAATACACCAATCCGCAATGTGTTACAATGCAGAGAAGAAATGAGCGAGACAACAAGTTATGACGAGTCGGGTGGGCTGAGACGAAGAGAACGGGTAAGAAAGAAAATCATTCCCCTTTTGACTTTACTCCTGGTCATTGCCATTAGCGTTGCTCTCTTCTTCTACGGACGGAAGCCGGAGATAGTTGCCGAACTGAAAAGCTATGGCTATCTGGGAGCTTTTTTGATTAGCCTGATTGGCAATGGCACCATTCTCTTACCGGGCATAGTCCTGCCGATACTTTCTGGCTTGGGCAT
>DAOUZD010000141.1 GCA_030665795.1 Dehalococcoides sp. | reverse complement strand
CATAGGGCTGACCTTATTCTGTCCAGTATATTTAGGCGCACTGCCGTGCGTTGGTTCAAAAACAGCGATGTCATCGCCAATATTAGCCCCCGGAGCTACTCCCAGCCCGCCAACCAGCCCAGCGCATAGGTCAGAGACTATATCACCGTAGAGATTGGGTGCCACCACTATATCAAACTGCTGCGGTTTTTTCACCAGTTGCATGGTCATGTTATCTAAAATTCTATCCTCAAACTCAATATCAGGGTATTCTTTAGCTACCTCGCGGGCAACCGATAGGAATAATCCGTCAGAGAATTTCATAATGTTGGCTTTGTGTATTGCGGTTACCTTCTTTCTGTGGTGGGCATGGGCATATTCAAAAGCAAACCTGACAATTCTTCGACTACATGTTTCCGAAATTGCCTTTATGCTAAAGCCTGAGTCTATCCTGACGGCATCCCCCGTTGTCTCCGCAATTAGCTTTATGAGCTTGGCGGCTTCAGCAGTGCCTCTCTCAAACTCAATACCACTATAGAGGTCTTCCGTATTTTCCCTGATGATAACTATATCCACGTCTTCATATCTTGAAAGAACCCCGGGGTAGAGTTTGCACGGGCGGACGCAGGCATAGAGGTCCAGCCCTTTGCGCATGGCGACATTAACACTTCGGAAACCTGAGCCTACCGGTGTGGTAACTGGTCCTTTAAGGGCAATTTTGTTTTTCCTGATGGATTCCAGCACAGAGTCAGGGAGGACAGTACCAAATAAGTCTTGGGCAAGCTGACCGGCATAGGCTAGCTCCCAGTGGAAGGTAATCCCGGTTGCTTCCAGAACCCGTTTCGTCGCTTGGGTAACCTCAGGTCCTATGCCATCGCCAGGAATAAGGGTAACACTATAAGCCATTACTTGCCTCCGTTTATCATAGGTTATAGTCTAAAGTTGCCGTGCTTCTTAATATAGGGGATAAGTCCGCCGTCATCAAGGATATGGAGCATCACCTCGGGGATTTTATTAAAGGTGAGCTGGTTGCCATTGGTTATATCCTTGACTGTGCCGGCGTCTAGGTCTACCTCCAGCTCATCCCCATCGTTAATTAGAGCAGTATCGCATATTAATACAGGGAGTCCCAGGTTGATAG
The DNA here is from genome assembly GCA_030665795.1 of Dehalococcoides sp. The sequence goes on along the minus strand of DAOUZD010000141.1, from coordinate 2,313 downwards.
CGTTCCTGAAGAATATCCGGGCTACTGATTTAGCCAGAATGGCGCTCACCCCAGCCATTTTGATAACCAGCGGGGCGTGCTCCCGGCTGGAGCCAAGTCCAAAGTTACTGCCGGCGGCGATAAAATCCCCTGGCTTCACCCTGGAAGCAAAGGCGGGGTCGGCATCTTCCAGAACATGCTTTGCCAGCTCAGGGAGGTTACTTCTGAGGTGAGCAAAGCGCCCGGGTATGATATGGTCGGTGGAAATGCCATCACCAAATTTGAAGGCTCTTCCTCTAAGCACCTACATTACCTCCCTGGGGTCGGTGATTTCACCAGTTATAGCCGTAGCTGCCGCCGTGGCTGGACTACCCAGGTAGACGAAGGCTTCAGGGCTACCCATCCTGCCCTTAAAATTTCGGTTAGCGGTGGACAGGCAGGATTCTCCGTCACCCAGCACCCCCTGATGGAGACCAAGGCAGGGTCCGCAACCTGGCGGTAGAATAGCCGCTCCGGCTTCAATCAGGGTTTGGATATAGCCCGCCTGAATTGCATTTAGCAGAACCTGTCGCGATGCTGGAGCAACTATCAGCCTGGTTTCAGAATGACATTTCTTTCCTTTCAGGATGTTAGCGGCTACCGCCAAATCTTCCAGGCGTCCATTGGTGCAGGTACCAATAAATACCTGTTGGATTTTAGTTCCCTTAACCTCCCTAACCAGGGCGGTATTATCCACAGTATGAGGCTTGGCTACTACTGGCTCAAGATTAGCGACATTAATATTGATGGTTTGTTCATAAAGGGCGTCGGCATCAGGGAAGATTGGCTGATAGTGATTACCCCGCCCCTGGGCTGCTAGATAGTCCTGAGTAGTCTTATCCGAAGCGAAAAGCCCTGCCTTAGCCCCGGCTTCTACCACCATGTTGGCTATGGTAAGGCGCTGCGACATTGACATGTTGTCCACAGTATCACCGCTGAATTCCAGCGCCTTATAAGTGGCGCCATCGGCTCCAATCTGCCCGATAAGGTGAAGAATGAGGTCTTTAGCGTAAACACCATTGGGGAAATTACCCGAGACCACTATCTTGATACTCTCGGGAACGCGGAACCAGGTCTCACCCAATCCAGAGGCAACAGCTACATCAGTTGACCCCATTCCGGTGGCGAAGGCACCAAGAGCGCCGGCGGTTACCGTGTGTGAATCGGCACCGATGATTACATCGCCCGGCTTAGCCAGAGATTCGGCGACGAGCTGGTGACATACCCCTTCGCCAATATCATAGATAATACCGCCAGTTTGTCGAGCAAAGTTTCGCAAGAGCGCGTGGTCACCAGATAGCCCATAATTGGGACTGGGGGCGGCGTGGTCAATAAATAAGAAGGTTTTTTGCGGGTTAGCCAGGCGCTCAAATCCGCTTGTCTGAAATTGCCTTACCGTTAGTGGTCCAGTGGTATCCTGGACAAAAACCAGGTCTACCTTAGCAATAACAATACTTCCTGACCTCGCCTCACCTCCTGATTTTTGGCTCAGTATCTTTTCCGCCAGTGTCTTACCCATATAGTCTGGTGCTCCTCTGGATGCTGGGAAAATCCTCTGTAGTTTTTAGCAAAGCCGCCCTTCTCCTACTCATCTTGCTTACATTGGGATGTTGCCATGCTTCTTTGCCGGGCGGCTCTCCTTTTTATTGCGTAGTGTCTCAAGAGCGGCAATTATAGTAGGGCGAGTATCCCCGGGTTTGATAACCGCATTGATATACCCCCGGCTGGCGGCGACATAAGGGTTGTAGAATAGCTTGCGGTATTCCTCTATCTTCTCCTCCTCCTTGGCTTTGGGGTCGTCCGCTGTCTGGATTTCATGGCGGTGGATAATGGCCGCCGCCCCTTCGGCTCCCATAACGGCAATTTCAGCCTGAGGCCAGGCAACGGAGTAGTCAGCCCCCAGGCTCTGGCTGCACATGGCAATGTATGCCCCGCCATAAGCCTTACGGGTAATCAAAGTAATCTTGGGAACAGTTGCCTCGGAGTAACACCACAGAAGCTTGGCACCATGCCTGATTATTCCTCCCCACTCTTGATTGCTACCCGGAAGATACCCTGGGACATCGGCAATGGTAAGTAATGGAATGTTAAACGCATCGCAGAAGCGGATGAATCTGGTGGCTTTGTCTGAAGCGTTAATGTCAAGACAGCCGGCAAGGTGGTTGGGCTGATTGGCAATAATGCCAACTGCATGTCCATTCAAGCGGGCAAAGCAGGTAATTATGTTTGGGGCATACTGCCGGGATGGCTCAAGAAATTCCCCATTATCCACGATAGAGCGGATGACATCCTTCA
>DAOUZD010000078.1 GCA_030665795.1 Dehalococcoides sp. | reverse complement strand
CCTTTTTTAACGGCGTAAGCCGCCGCCTGGCTTCGGTTTGCCAGATGTAGCTTATCCATAATGTTGCGCAGGTGCGTCTTCACCGTGTTCTCGGAAATAAACAGGGAATCGGCGATTTCCTTGTTGGTGGCTCCTTGAGCTACCAGGCGCAATACCTCGTCCTCTCGCAGGCTCAAATTAGCCTCGGCTTCTTGAGCCGGTTTCCTCTCTGCCCCGGTCTCCAGGTCTTTGAATTCAGTAAGCAGCTTTGCTGCCATAATGGGGGTGATTATTACTCCACCCTGAGCAATATAAAAGAAGGCCTGAACCAACTCCTCTGGCTCGGTGTTCTTCAGTAGGTAACCGGTAGCGCCAAATTTTATGGCGGCAAAGAGGTCAGCTTCGCTGTCTGAGACGGTCAGGACGAGGATATTAACCTGAGGCATCTTTGCCTGGAGTGCTTGCGTGGCTTCCAGTCCACTGCAACGCGGCATATTGAGGTCCATCACAATGACATCAGGGGCGGTTTCCTCAGCCTTTTCGATTGCTTCCAGTCCGTCGACAGCTTCCCCCACTATCTCTAAATTTTCCTGATTGGCGAGCACCGTGGCGATACCACGACGGAATAAGGCGTGGTCATCCACCACCAGTACTTTAACGGTATCCATATCACAACCTCACTTTCTCGACGGGGAGGCTAATTTTTATCTCTGTTCCCTTATCTGGGGCGGTTGAGATGTCCAAACTGCCGCCAAGCCCCTCTGCCCTTTCTTTGATAATGCTCAAACCGTGGTAGCCGGGGGGAGATTTTTCTACATCCATAAGATTAAAGCCCTGCCCATTGTCTTTGACCAGCATCTCCACTGACTCACGGGTATTCTCTAGTTTTACTGCTACTTCACTGGCCATGGCGTGTCGTCTGACGTTGGTCAGCGCCTCTTGGACAATGCGCAGCAATTGCAACTCGGCAACCGGGGAAAGCTTGGTGAAGGGTTTGGCGACATTAAATTGAACCCGAATAGCACTATTGTTGCCAAATTCCCGGACGTAGTTTCCTAGCGCGGTTATTATGGGGACGCTTCTTATCTCGGTACTTAATTGCTCAATGGATTCCCTGATATCCTCGTAAGTATCCTGCACTACCTCCCGAATCTCGCCAAGCTCGGTGAGCGCTTGCACCGTGTTTTGGGAAGAAAGTGAGTCGCTTACCGCCTTTGTTTTCAGATTGAGGTAGCTCAATGACTGTGCCACGCCATCATGTATCTCCCGCGCAATTCGGCGGCGCTCCTCAATAATTGCCTCTCTTTCGATGCGACGGCGAATGTTCAGGTTAATGCGGTAAGGCACCATGGCAACGACAAAGCAGAAAAGAGTGTAGACTATCAGCAGGGTGAGATTATGTCCCTGCATAATCGAGGCAAACATCTCAGTGAGCTGGCTCAGGGCTAGGTGAGTAATGGAGAGGGCGAGAGTGGCAATAGCTGCCAGAGAAAGGGCTACCTTTTCCTCAAAGAGAAGGGCGGCGGTCATAATCGGGGTGAGGGAGTAGAGCAAGAAGGGACTATTCAGACCGTTGGTGTAGATAACCAGCAGGATGCAAAGCACAAAATCGCCGATTAGAATTAGATAGGTCATCGTGCTCCTCTCCCGCCAGTGGAGAGGAGAGAAGACTCTTAGGATGGTATAGACGCCGAGGGTACTCAAGATGATATAGAGTTGGAGAGGAGGCATCGCCGGTACCGATAGTACGAGTGGCGTAACCTGCGTGAACATCACCGCCAGGGCGTAAGCCAGAAAGCGGTAGACGGCTAGAAACTGGAAAGCCTCTCTTTCATACCTGGTTTGCATTTTTGTCTCTTCTATCTTCTTATTGGTAGTCTAAATAGTAATTCGCTATATAACGAATGTCAAGGAGAGCAAGAAGGGGTTATTTCTCGGCAGGAATTAGCCGGACAAGGTTTTACTTGAACCCGATATAGACATAGTAAGCTCTAACCGAGAGAGATTAAGCCCTGCTTTATGGCGACAACTACCGCTTCAGTACGGGCGTTAGCATTCAATTTACGCAGGATTGAAGTAACGTGATTTTTTATGGTTTGTTCGCTGATGTCAAGCTCGGCGGCAATCTGCTTGTTAAGATAGCCCTGGGCGATGTAATTAAGGATTTCCATCTCTCTGGGGGTAAGCGGAGCGATGAAGCCTTCAGCTTCGCTTCGCCAGGAGAGCTCCTGAAATTGTTGTAATACGTGTTCGGCCAATTTGGGTCGGGCAGTCAGGCTTTCATTAATCGGATGCTCACCGCGCGCAACACGCCTGATGGTATCAACCAGGTCCTCAGCCGTAATCTCCTTGCTTAAATAAGCTACCGCCTGGGCTTTGAGTGCCTGAAAGAGCTGGACATCATCCGGATTCGCAGTAAGGACAACGACACCAATAGTAGGCAAGCGTTGTTTTATCTTACGCGCTAATCTCAATCCGCCCTCAGAGGGAGTATCGATATCCACCAGGGCGACGTCAGGTGGCAAAGTATCGATAATTGAGAGCACTTTATCATTAACCTCAGCCGCGGCGGAAACCTTGATATCTTTTATTTCGGAGAGTGCGTGCTCTATTCCTTGCCGAAACAGGAACTGCTGACTAACTACAATGACTTGTGTCTTGTTCATCTTTACGCGCCGTATTCAAGCTGGTCTCAGTGAGGCCAGCCTCCGGCAATGTCACCTCCTTATCCTCTCTCCCGTAGGCGTGAGAGGGGTAGTTTCGATAGCGGAGCAAAAAACCTCAACCAGATGAGGGTCGAATTGCTTGCCCGCACCTCGCTTCATCTCCTCCAGTGCTTCCTCAAGGGATAAGGCACTAGAGTAAGTTCGGTCGGAAGTCATCGCCGTAAAGGCGTCAGCTACGGCCAGAATACGAGCCTCCAAAGGTATCTCTTCACCCTTCAGTCCTTTGGGATAGCCGCTCCCATCATACCTTTCATGGTGGTGTAGGATACCAGCCAGGCAGGGGGCCAGTTGACGAGCATGACTAGCAATATTTACTCCCACCTGAGGGTGAGCTTTAACTGCTTCCCACTCCTCGGCAGTCAGCTTACCAGGCTTATTAAGTATCTTTTCACTGATGCTAATCTTGCCAATATCGTGCAGTAAAGCACAGGTCTCCAGCTTGCTTATTTCTGACGGCTCCAGCTTAAGCGCCTCCGCCAGGACTACAGCGTAATCTTTTACCCATTTCACGTGACTGTGGTAGTGGTGGTCCTTGGCGTCTACGGTTGCCGCCAGGGCGTAAATGGCACTTAAGGCCTCGCTTTCCTCAGTTTCCCCAGAACTAACTGTAGTCTCATTTAGAGGCAGCAAAGTTCCTGAAGCACAGCAAACTCGGTTGCCGCCCTCTCGCTTGGCTTGATAGAGTGCCACATCCGCCGCGGCAATAACTTCATTCGGCCCTATGCCACCTGCCGGCCAACTCGCCAGCCCAAGACTGGCGGTAATTGGGGTATAGCCTGTTTTCGTCTTGGAAGCGACTTGTTTGCGGATTCGCTCCGCCACTTGGTTGGCGGCATCAACGGAGGTATTGGGTAGAAGGACAGCGAATTCATCACCACCATAGCGAAAAGCCTGGTCAGCATTCCTTATCGTACTTTTCATAATGCTGCCGACTTTGCTGAGGAGCTTATCACCGGCCAGATGCCCATAGTGGTCGTTAAATGCTTTAAAAGAATCAAGGTCAAAGATGATTAAGGAGAAAACGCCACCATAACGGGAATGCCGACCAATCTCAGCGGCAATCAGCTCATCCAGAGAGCGGCGGTTAAGTAAACCAGTAAGCTCATCAAGGCGCGCCCTTTCCTCAGCTTTCGCATAAAGCCGAGAATTCTCAATCGACATGGCAATCTGTGAAGCTAGCTGTTCCAGGAGCATCAGGTGCCTCGGGTTATAAGCATTCGGGTTACGACTAGCCACGATAAAACTACCGATAGCTTCACCTTTAGCGAATAACGGCAGGTAAGCAATCGAGCGTACCCCTTGCTTGAGATGGTATTTTGCGGTGACAAACCGGCTTCCCTGCGATAGGTCAGGCTCAACTACCGTCTCTTTGTAGGTAGTTATCCACTCCGTAGCCGTGCCTCGGATTGGGGTTCGCTCTCCCACCTTCCAGGCTGAACCTATCTCAGAGAATAACGCCAGAAAACGAAGGTAATTCTCCTCAATGAGCACAATGGCGGCCCAGCTGACATCCATTACCTTCTTTAGCTCCTCGATAAAGCTGCCGTATATTCCTTGAATATCCAAACTAGAAGCTAGAATGGCGCTGGAACGGTTGATGACGGATAATTCTTCTTCACGCTCCCTGAGTCGCTCCCTAAGGTATTCCTTCTCCATGCTTACCGCTACTTGGTTGGTCACATCCTCGAGTAGATAAAAATCTTCCAGTGAGTACCTGCCGGATTGCTTTTTATCCAGTGCTAGAATACCGATTAATCTATCGCGGCTAATCAAAGGCACAAATAGCTCTATCTCATTTGACTTAATTTCTTCTTTTTCCTGCTCCCATAGACCGCGAAATTCGGGTAGAATGGCTAAACTCTCTCTGGTTAACAGTTTTTGTTCCCGTCCCAGGTACTCCACAATCGGATTTTGCCTGCTCAACCTCAGATTGGACCGGGAATTGTCTTTCCCATTAGGTTCAACAAACTGGGCGGTAAAATCTTGGGAGCCCGCTTCAAGGAACAGCAGGGACGCCCGCTTACAGCCGATGGCTCTGGTGACCAGCGTCAACAGCTCTCCGCCCTGTTCTTTAAGGCTGAAAAGATTGTGTATTTTGCCGGCAAAATCAGATAACTTCTGGCGGTAATCATAACTTTGCCCCTGGAAAGCTTTGCCCACGGTGGCGAAGAGATAGCCGCGCAGTCTAAAAATAAATATGGCGACTAGAACGGCAACTAAAGTGGCTATGGACGTAGCGGTGAGGTCAAACTCAAAGCCGAGTACAGAATGGAGGACGACGAGTAAAAGCCCGTAGCTAATAATGCCGATAGTCCCCAGGCTCACCCACGACAAGCTCCGACGCAAAACAATTCTGATGTCCACCAACTGATGCCGGATAGTGGCATAACTGAGGATAAAGGCGATGATAATGCTGCC
>DAOUZD010000001.1 GCA_030665795.1 Dehalococcoides sp. | reverse complement strand
CTATATAGCTCGAGTAGCGCCGACGGCGATGGTCTTTATCCCGTGTAAGAACGGCATTAGCCACAACGAGATTGAGAAAACCGAACCCGAACATGTGACCGCTGGCGCCAATGTCCTGTTGAGCGCTATTATCGCGCACGACAAGGTAGAACTGCGTACAGGTAGACGGTAAAGTTTATCGTTACCGCCAGAACCTCGTCTCTTGCCATCTCGCCCTTACCACCGAACCCGCCGTCCAAATTAGCTCAAACGAAACAGAGCAACCTTTTCGGATTTCCCACCATGATGGTGTCTATCTGTCCCCGGGTCAAGCCTCTCTGGAGCATCATCGGGACGACATAGTTTAAAAGGTGAGAGTAGCCCCACCCGCCATAGCGTACCCGCCTTGACTTGCAACAAATATCATGAGAGACAACTATTTGCTCAAGATATCCTTCTTCGATAAGCTGGCGGACTTCGTAAATACGCTGGGTATCATTTGGGAGGTCTAGGAAATCGTCGGCTGTCCAATACGAGGGAAAGTGCCCCTCCCACCCCCAAAGGTCGTATTCAACGGCACAGCCGGTTTTTAATAATTTACACCGTTCACTGTGGTCACGGATACGAGCATCAATATGGCACATAATGACACGGTTAAGGTCAGCACCGGCTTCACCCAGGATTTCAATAATCTCAAAAGGGGCTTTCCGGTTGCGTCCCGGGTGTACGCTCATGCACGCCCCGGTACGCTGCTGAGCTTGGGCTGCAGCGCGCAGGACTTTTCGCTCATTATCCTGCAGGGGCCATGAACAGCCTATTTCACCGATGAGTCCGGCACGTATCCCGCTGGAGCCAACACCTACGGTTATGTCTTGGACAATCTCCCCGGCAATCTCCGCCTCGGTCTTCGCAGACATCTCTGGACCGTGGCACGGTGCGGTATAATATCCTGAACCCATAACCACATTCAGTCCGGTAGCCCGCGAGATACGCGCTAGCGCTTTGGGGTCACGGCCGAGGCCAATAATGGTGGCATCAACAATTGTCTTACCTCCGGCTCGTTTGTAGAACATGGCCTCATCAATAGCTTCTTGCTCATCCAAAAGCCGCACGTTATCTAGATTCTCGTAAGGGTGATAGCGAAGCCAGCTGAGGTTACTCCAACCCACCTTTTCATATGCCAGGCCCCTTTCACTGGCGCCACTTGGTTCGGTAAATACACCTTTCCCATCAATCAATAAGTGCTCATGGGTGAGGGTAACTCCTAGGTCCTCGCCTTCAATCACCCCCAGCACCGTTTGTGCCTTTCCGGCAAGTTCCGACTTAACCATAATTCTTACCCCTTCCCGCCGTAACACTGAATAAATTTACTTCGACAAGTCATCAAAGCACTTTATACTTATCGTAGGCATCCCGCAGCATCGCTCCCTTGAGCAACTCATTGCGAACCAGGTTCTCCTTCCCTACTTTTTCCAGAGCTAGCGGAATGACTTCCTTCTCAAGTTCTTTGGGAATGACGACCACGCCATCTATGTCGCCAAAAACGATATCCCCGGTGTTGACCAGTACATCGCCACAATTCACCGGGCAGCCATGGTCGATTACTATGCTCCTGCCCGCTGAGTCAACCACACTCATCCCGGTGGCAAAAGTGGGGAATTTCATGGCGGTGATTTGAGCCACGTCTCTCGCATAACCATCGACCACTATCCCGCGAGCACCACGGGCTCGGGCGGCGGTGGAAAGCAGTTCCCCCCAGAAACAGGTGCGTGTGGAGCGATGGGTACATACCACCATCACATCGTTGGGCTTTAGGGAATCAACGGCTTCAATTTCTCCTCCGTACGGGTCATCAATAATCTTGAATATATCGGCCGTGATGACGGTGTAGGCTCTACCGACGACAATCGCCCCCTGATAGACGGGCCGGATATCAGCCCTCATCGCCTGTTCGCGCGCCCCAAGGCTATCAACGATGTCTGAGATTACGGCGGCATTCAACTTGTCCCGCATCGTATCAAACATTTCCTTTTCACTGGCAAAATTAACCATTTAGGTAACTCCTTCCTCGGAATTATAACCAACGGTATTAGTCAATTTGAATAACGGCTACTTATTCACCGCACTACTTTATCATTTGCCCCGGTAGCCAGAGGATTAGCTGCGGAAAAGCGGCGCACAGGCCAAGCCCAATCATGATGAGGAAAACAAAGGGAATTACCCCCCGAATTATGTCCGCCGTAGTCACCCCTAACTCTGGCGGCGCCGCACCGCGAAGAAAGAATATGGCGTAAGCGAAAGGAGGCGTCATGAAGGACATCTGCAGGTTAACACAAATCATCATGGCAAACCAGATTTCGTTAAATCCCAGGGCAGGAGCCAGAGGCGAAATTATTGGAACCATGATGAAGATGATACCGAGCCAGTCGATAAACATACCCAGGATGAAGACGACAAACATTACGAGGGCAAAGGCACCCCAGCGCCCACCGGGGGCACCCAGAATGATATTCTCTACTACATTGCCACCGCCTAAACCCAGGAAAACACCAACGAACATGAAAGCACATACACCAACGAAAATTACTTTACTGGTAACTCTCAGTGTCTGGAATGCGGTATCTTTGAGGGCTTGAAAGGTAAGCCTGCGGTAGGCAAGAGCCAGAAGTATGGCGGCAAAGGCACCCACCGCGGCAGCTTCAGTGGGCGGCGCGACTCCGAGGAAGATACTGCCCAGCACCGACAGGACAAGTATCACTGGCGGCACCAGCGAGGTAAGCAGCATGGTCGTTTTCTTAAGGAAGGGGACGGCTCTCTCTTCAGGAGGCACTGCCGGTGCTATCTCTGGTTTAAATAGACAGTGAAGGGCGATGTAGCCGCAGTATAAACCGGAGAGGACCAGACCGGGGACAAATGCGCCCATAAACAGCTTGCCCACCGAAATCTCCGCCATTGGCCCGTAAAGAACCAGCATAATACTGGGTGGAATAAGAATACCCAGCGTGCCGCCGGCACATACCGAACCGCTGGCTAAAGCTTTGCCGTAGCCTCGCTTTACCATGGCGGGAAGGGCAATAAGTGCCAGCATGGTAACCGAGGCACCAATTATGCCCACGCAGGCAGCCAGGACGGTGCCGATTAACACGGTGGTTATCGCCAGCCCACCTCTTAGCCCACCTAGCCACAGGTATAATGCGTCATACATTCTCTCGGCTATTCCTGAGCGTTCCAGCATAAGCCCCATAAAAATGAACAGAGGAGCCGCTAAAATAACATAGTTTCGTACCAGACTGTACATGCGTGAGTAGAATAAGTCGGTTACCTGCAGTCCCCCCCAGGTTAAGTAGCCAACGATTAAGGCGATGCCAGCGATAACAGGAGCCAGGGGGTAACCGGTCAAAACTCCCACCAGGACACCCCCCATCATTATGATGGCAATCATCTCCGGGCTTATATCAATCATAGGCTTTATTCCTGACTAGTTGATAGAAATCACGAATGAGGTGCGCCACAACTTGAAAGGTAAATAGAAACAATCCAACCACCACCATGGTTCGGAAGGGACCGGCTGGTGGATACCAGAAAGTCTCTGCTAATACCTCGCCAATCTTCCAGGCCCGCATCATGTAAAAAATTGAGGTATCTATCATCACATATAGCAGCGGAAGAAGAAATAACAAGGTACCAGCGATATCGATTATTACCTGTTTTCTAAGCGAAAGGTGTACATAAAAGATATCGACTCGTATATGCTCTCGAATTCGGTGGACATATGCCCAGCCCATAATATAGATGGTGGCACCGAGCATAACCGCGGTCTCGTATGCCCATACCGTGGCACCGCCAAATACATATCTCTCGACAACGTCAAAGACAAGCACTAAAACCAGGGCTACGCAAAGCCAGCTTATTACCTTTGCCGTCCAATCACTGATTAGGTCAATAACATGAAGTACAGCTTTCATGGCTCATGTACCACCAAGCTTAGCATAAAATCTCACCTCATGATTATCTTTGCCTTTACCATGCCACGGTCAACAAGGCTTGCCCTGTTCCACCTGCCCATCTGTGACCCGAATTGGCAAAGGTCTCAGTGGTAGTAGTCTCCACTCCGAGAGAAATCTCTCGGAGTGGAGACTGGACTAAAACCTATCTGTAGTACGGGAACTGAAGTTTGTTTGTCTCCCCTAGAGCATTCTTGTAATCATTCACTGACTTCCAGACCTTGGCAAAGAAGGGGTCCTCCGTCGCCTTGGCACTATAGAAATCCGCGGCAGCTGCTTCTACTTCCTTCTGGACATCCTCAGACAGGTAAACAATTTCCATGCCTGCCTTTTTGTGCTGTTCTACCCCCCACATATCCTCATGCGATTCAACAGTGTGGTTTCGGATGCACTCAGCCAGTACCGCCTCTTTCAAAAGCAGTTTAAGGTCATCGGGGAGAGCATTCCAGGCATCTTTATTGACGAGAGCGGGCATGAGTACTCCCGGTGCGTGGATGCCCGGGAACATGGCGTATTTGGCAATCTCACTGAAGCCAAAGGGGACATTGACTGATGGCGAGCTGAATTCAAAAGCGTCAATCACTCCCCGTTGCATGGCCTCATAGACTTCACCACCAGGCAGGAAAATCACGGAAGCACCGAAATAATCGGTGAGGATTTCACCCCAGTCACCGGCGGTGCGGAACTTCAGCCCCTTGAAGTCAGCCATTGTTTCCAACGGCGTGTTGCTGTAGCCAAACATTTCCGCGCGTCCTATTGTCATTACGGAGATACTCATTACATTGTAATCTGCGAACATCTCCTGGATTATGTCCTGGCCTCCTCCCTGAAGGTACCAGGTGAGATATACCATAGGAGTCGGACCGGCGGCAATGATGTTATACAGACCGCCACAGGCAAACTTGTCCATGTTATAGTGCATGCCGGTTTGTACAATCTCAATGATACCCCGGTCCAGAGCGTCAAACTCCTTGGTCGCTGGCGCCACCGCACCGCTCGGGAAGAATTCAATGACAAAACGCCCGTTGCTTATGACCTCAACGGCCTTCGTTACGCGTATTGCTGATTCAGCCCAGGGATTTGCCTCCGGCAGGTATGAAGCTAAACGCCATTTAATTACCTCTGCGGGTGCTGCCGGCGCAGGTGCTGGCGCAGGGGCTGGTGCTGGAGCCGGCGCAGGTGCTGGCGCAGGGGCTGGCGCTGGCGCTGGAGCTGGCGCAGGTGCCGGCGCTGGCGCTGGAGCTGGCGCAGGTGCCGGCGCCGGGGCTGGTGCTGCACAGCCAGCAGCCACTAACCCACTTACCAGTGCCACTACCATAACCAGAGCTAATATCTTTCTTTTCTTCATTTTCTCCTCCTCTTAAAATTTTAGAACCCAGCCTTGTCAGAATCTTTACTGCTGAAAGCTATCACCTCCTTTATCATATTTCGTTGGGTATTCACCCTAAATTGTGAGTATATCAAAGCTAATATCTCTAAGGGATTATATCGACAATCGTCTATGATAATCTTATCAGAGAATAACCTACTCTATTTTACCACGTATTGTCAAGCCTTTTTGAAAGGTTCTTAAGGATAATTTGACAAAAGCCGGCTGAGTTTTGGCAGCCATAGGCAAAACATTATTGAGGAATTAACTGAGACAGAACTCGATACTCTCTTTCCCGAAGAAAGACCAGGGTTGCTTTTGATAGAGAAGGCAGCTATGATAAAACTAATGTATCGGCTCCGTAATACGTGATGCTAGAGGCAAAGCCGTAGCCGGTATGAGTATTTCGGTGCCCGTATTTAGGCTTGAACAATTGTCCATGAGGGGTGTATTAGCCACCTTGGTGTAATCGGGCAAGTGGCATCCCGCCATTAAAGGAGACTATAGGAACGACAAAATAGACTGGCGATAATTAGTAAGGAGAATTGGTCGGGCAAATAAAACAGAAAGGTTGGTAAAATTAACGATGTCTAAACAGACCACAGTTTCACAAGGTAAAGTAACCGGTTCTTTTGCCATGGTGCAAAAGGAAATCGGGAATATTTGCCGCCGAATGAACATTGAAGAAGGCATTAGTGAACAACTTATGAATTGCGAACGCGAGTTAACAGTCAATTTTCCAGTGAGAATGGACGATGGAACAACGAAAATTTTCACCGGTTATAGGGTTCAACATAATGACACCAGGGGACCAACCAAGGGAGGGATTCGTTACCATCCAGATGTTACCCTGGATGATACCAGAGCTTTGGCAGCTATGATGACATTGAAGAATGCGGTCGTTAATATACCCTATGGTGGTGCCAAGGGCGGAGTTATCTGTAACCCCAAGCTTATGTCCCAAAATGAGTTGGAAAAATTGACCCGGCGTTACGCCAGTGAAATCTCAGTCGTAATCGGACCTGAAAGTGATATTCCCGCTCCTGATGTCGGCACCAACCCTCAAATCATGGCCTGGATTATGGATACCTATAGCATGAACAAGGGATACTCTGTTCTAGGCGTGGTGACGGGTAAACCTATCGAAGTTGGCGGTAGTCGAGGCAGGTTCGAGTCAACGGGCCTGGGCTGTATGATTTGCGCCCGACTAGCTGGCAAGCAGCTGGGTATCAACCTTGAGGGCGCTAAAGTCGCCGTCCAGGGCCTTGGCAATGTTGGCGCCACCGTGGCTAGGCTGCTGGCCAGAAAGGGTAGCCGAATCATAGCAGTAAGCGATTCCAAGAACGGCGTTTACAACTCGAACGGTATCGATGTGGAAAACGCACTCCGTCATAAAGAGGAGACCGGGTCATTAATTGGCTTCAAAGATACTGAAAAGATAACCAATGCCGAGCTTCTGGCACTGGATTGCGATATACTAATACCAGCCGCTATTGAACATCAGATACACGAAGACAATGTCTCGTCGGTCAAAGCCAGGATAATTGTAGAAGGCGCCAATGGGCCAACCTCTGCTGAAGCGGCTAAGATTCTTGGTGATAACCGAATACTTATTATACCTGACATATTAGCCAGCGCCGGTGGAGTGGTAGTCTCCTACTTTGAGTGGGTACAGGGCACGCAATGTTTCTTTTGGAGTGAGAAGGAAGTCAACAGCCGACTGGAGACGGTGATGGATACCGCTTTCCATGAAGTACTGGAAGTTAGTAAGCGTGAAAAAGTGGATATGAGAGATGCTGCCCATATGCTGGCAATAGGGCGCTTGGCACGTGCCATGAAAACCCGAGGCATATTTCCCTAGCCAGACTACAACAATCCCATCCCTTGTAAAGCGTCCTTCACTCGCCTTTCGGTTTCCGGCGGTACCGGCGTGAAGGGTAATCGAGGATAACCAGAATCAATACCACGCAGTTTTAAAATAGCATGGCAGGTCGGCACAGTGGGCCCGTACTTCGTAACTTGTCTTACCATCAGAACATCTCTCTGGATTTGCATTAATTTTTCCCTATCGCCGTCTAGATACGCTTCGTACAGCTTTCGAATCAGGTCTGGGTACACGTTGCCTAGCCCGGTAACCGCTGCCTTAGCACCAGCATCAAAGGCAGCCACCAGCATTGCTTCGGTTCCAATAATCAAATTCAATTCAGGGAACTCTTGCAACGCCATCTGTGAGTGATAGTAATTGACTATATCGAAGCTGCTATCCTTAACACCTCCTAATCCTTCTTTGGCCAGGCGGACTAGGAGCTTTGGGGACACAGAATTACCCGAGGCCTTCGGGTTGTTGTACAGGAAAACAGGTATGTTCACGGCCTGTATTAATCGCTGAAAGTGAATAAATATAGCATCCTCACTATAGCTGTTATAGTAGGGAGTAACGGCGCCTACCGCTTGGGCCCCGCTCGCTTCGGCATGGCGAGCCAATTCGACGGTATTCTTGGTATCGGCCGTCCCCACATGAACGATGACCGGAACCCGACCTTTGGTCTGGTCAATAATTATCTCGGCCGCCTTTTTGCGTTCCGCAATCGACATCATCGGTCCACTACCGTAAGTTCCGCACGGGTATAACCCCTGAACATGAGGGACGATAAAATCGACTATTTCCCGAGTACCCTTTTCATAAATCTCACCATCTTCAGTGAACGCCGTCATCATGGGCGGGATAATACCTTTAAAATCAGATGCTTTCATATATCTAACCCCCCTTTAGTATCTTTTTACCCCTAGCGAGAAATATCGCTTTCTCCGGCTAAAAATGCCTGTAGCTCCTGAAAGCTGGGCAAAGCTTGATAGGGCCCTGAAGCCATCAGACAAAAAGCGCCCAAAGCATTTCCCCAACGAACACACTGCTCCAATGATTGCTCCTTCAACAGACCAGCGACGAATCCGGCCCCAAAACAGTCCCCTGCCCCCATGCTGCTAACCGGATTCTTCACCGTAAAACCAGTAACGTGTATTGGTTTTTCATCGCCGCAGGCTAAAACAGCACCTCCGGCTCCCACCTTAACCACCAGATTGCTTATCCCCAGTGAATGGGCTTTATCTATCGCCACCGGCAACTCTTGGCAGTCCATCAACAGCTTTAGTTCTTCCTCTCCCGGCAAAACATAGGAGCTTTTCTGCATCATCGGGATGAGAATGGAACGAGAGGTAGCAATGTCACATAGTCTCAAACGCAAATTGGGGTCGAACACGATAGTTTGACCATCTTCGATAGCAATTTGGAACATCTTTTCCGTCGCCTGGCGCGCTGACTCGCTGATTACCGGGGTGATTCCGGTAAGGTAAACGATTTCAGCCTGCTTAATATACTCCGGGTCAATATCGGCTGCTGATATGCGGCTGGCCGCAGATAAATGGCGGTAGAAGTAACACCTGAAGTCACCTTGAGCATGTCTCTCCACAAAGAAAATCCCGGTTTGGGCATTGCTGTCAAATATGACCTTGGAGACATCGATGCCTTCACCCTTAATTGTCCTGAAGACTTCCTTCCCGAATTCATCATCGCCTAATCGAGAAAACCAGCCACATTTAAAACCAAGTCGAGCCAGACTAATGGCAAAGTTATCCTCGGCACCACCCACCCATTTCTGGAAAAAATTTACCTCTCGCAAGGGGCCGTAAGCCTGTGCTTCAAAAGCAATCATTGATTCACCCATAGTAACTGCATCTAGGGAGTTCATTCGCCGGGTTCTCCTCTAAAAGATTGGGATTCAAATTACTACGTCTTAATGCTTCTTACGCTAGAGTTCAACAAGCTTCCGTCTAATTATGCAAGCCTATTTCTGGTATGTCAAGACAGTGTGGACTGGCAAGTTCCCGAGGTGCGAATTCATACAAAGCCACTAGCATGGCATCGGAAGCTAGGATGACATTAGCCAATTATATCACCCAACTGGTCGAGAAAGACATTTTATGTTCAGGTGCAGTTGTTGACAAAGGCAATTTAACTATCCAAAGTGTCTATTTGAGTAACAAATCCAGTTGTTCGGAGGTATCTAGGGATATGACTTTGGGCCACAACATCTTTAGCAATTCCATGGCCTCAAGAATACGTTCTTTTTGCTCTTTTGACTGAGGCGAGAAACCTTGAGCCTCTAGTGCTTTATCCATGTAATAAGTAATTGGTATGTTTTGAAACGAAGGTGCCGGTCATATCCTCCCATAACTCTAGAATTGGCTCACTGAGACTGTGTTTTCCAGCGCCTCGAGCCATCTCTAATAGCTTATGGACACAAGTAGTAACCGGAAGCGGCACCTCTAGATTAGTGGCTATTTCAAAAGCCCAGCCAAGTTGCCTTTCGCGATATATCTCTGTTATCGCTTGCTGTCTAAGTACTCGTTCTAGCCACCAGCATATTCCTCAAATATCGTTATAATGGAAGCAATGTCTTTCTCGCCAAGGCCGCGTGATTCTGCCAGCCTAAAAATCTGGTAAGGTATGCTGGAAATCAATATCGGGGTGCCCAATGCTACGGCTGTCTCTATTATTGACCGTGAGTCTTTGGTCATTGTATTAACAGCGCCTCTGGGTTCAAAGTCTCGGTCTATCATTCTTGGGCCAAACATTCTCCAGACAGCACTATCGCCAAGGCTATTGCTTATTATTTCGTGGAGCACTTTCATATCCATACCCAGCTTTTCGGCCATTATTACGGCTTCTGCCGCCGCTACGAGGTGTGCGCCAACCAGAAGCTGGTTTATCATTTTTACCGTTTGTCCCTTTCCTACTCCCCCGGTGTAGTAGATGTATTTCCCCATGGCTTTCAGGATGTACTCGTGGTCTTTAAATACCTTCTCCTCAGCTCCTGCCATGAGAACAAGTGTGCCTTCTACAGCTCTCTCATGTCCGCCGCTGACTGGCGAGTCAACAACAGAGATGCCATATTGCCGGGCTACTTTATCGACTTCCATAATTTCAAGCGGTGAGATAGTACTTGTCACAATGAGGGTGGCGCCTTTTCGCATGCTACTTAATAAGCCTTCTGGCGGTAGAACTACCTGTTTAATCTGGGGATAGTTAAGTACCATTACGACAACAGTATCGCACTCCTCTCCAACTTCCTTGAAACTTTTAGCTACCTTAGCTCCCAGCTTCTCCATCTCTGCCAGGGGTTCTTTTCTTATATCAAAGACGGTAAGAGGGAAGTGTGCCTTTAAAATATTCGCCGCCATAGCTTTTCCCATAGAGCCAAGACCAATGAAGCCAATCTTTTTTCCCCTTACTTGTGTCATATTTTCTCCCTTCGTTTGCTTTTAATAAAGAACCTTCTGCCCTTTCCGCAAAAATTATCGGTGTTCAAGCACCTTCCGCTATATTTCTTTCCGGGTTACTTTATCATTTGCGCGGGCAGCCAGAGGATTAGCTGAGGAAAAGCGATGCATAGTCCCATCCCAATCAAGATGAGAATAACAAACGGGATTACCCCCCGGATTATGTCACCCATGGTCACTCCCAAAGATGGGTCAGCCGAACCTCGGAGATAGAATATAGCATGGGCCATGGGAGGTGTCATGAAAGACATCTGAAGATTAATGCAGACCATCATGGCAAACCAGAGTGGGTCAAACCCCAGAACGGGCACGAGGGGGGATAGTATAGGAACCATGATAAAGAGGATACCTAACCAATCAATGAAAAACCCTAGGAGGAAGAGTGCGAACATGACTATGGCAAAGGCGCCCCAGCGCCCACCGGGGGCAGCCAGAATGAGTTCCTCTATTACTTTTCCGCAACCGGCGGCGAGAAATACACCGACGAAGGCGAAAGCCGTGCCTCCGATGAGCAGTATCATAGCGGTGACCCTTAGGGTTCGGCTTAGCGTGTCCTTAAGGACCTGCCAGCTAAACCGGCGGTAGGCAATAGCCAGAAGCGTGGCGACAAAGGCACCTACGGCGGCGGCTTCAGTGGGGGGGGCTATCCCCAGAAAGATAGTGCCTAGCACCGCCAGGATAAGTAACGCGGGCGGAAGCATTGAGCTGGCCAGCATGGTTGTTTTCTTAATGAAGGAGACTCTCCTTTCTTCAACAGGCACTGCCGGTGCAATATTTGGCTGTAATAAACAGCGCAGGATAATGTAGCTACAATATAAACCGGAAAGGATAAACCCGGGGATAAATGCGGCCATAAACAGCTTTCCTACCGATATCAGAGCCATTGGTCCATAAATAACCAGCATGATACTAGGGGGAATAAGGATACCCAGGGTGCCGCCGGCGCAAATCGAGCCTGCGGCTAAACTTTTGGAATAACCTCGATTTACCATGGCGGGAAGGGCGAGAAGTGATAGCATGGTAACCGAGGCGCCAATTATACCGACGCAGGCAGCCAGGATAGTGCCCAGTAACACGGTGATTACTGCCAGCCCACCCTTAAGTCCACCGAGCCACAGGTATAAGGCGTCAAACATTCTTTCGGCTACTGCCGAGCGTTCCAGCATGACCCCCATATAAATAAACAGGGGGGCGGCTAGGAGGACATAGCTGGTTACCAGTGTAAACAAGCGCGCATACATAAGATTAAGTACCGCAGGTCCCAATATGGCATAGCCAAGTATTAAGCCGAGAGCACCAATCGGGATGGCTAAGGGATAACCGCTCAGAATCCCCACCAGAATCCCGCCCATCATTATTACGGTGGTAATCTCTGGACTTATGTCAATCATAGTTGTTTGTTCCTTGTCAGCCGATATAGGTCGCGAATGAATTGTGCCACACCCTGAAGGGCAAACAGGAGCAGTCCCAGAACCAATACGGTTCTGATTGGACCGATGGGTGGGTACCAATTACTTCTAGCCATCACTTCACCCATTGACCAGGCGAACCACATCCTATTCCAGGCAACGTATGTAAGGGAAAAGAGCAGCGGAAAGAAAAATAATAAGGTCAAAGCTACGTCGAGAATTGCCTGCCCTCTGGGCGGCAGGTGGCTATAAAAAACGTCCACCCTTACATGCCCGCCGTGCCGGTGGGTATAAGACCAGCCCAGAACCGCAATGGTACCCCCTAGCATGCTTGAAGTTTCAAATGACCACATCGTTGGCGCATTAAAGACATATCTTACCGTGACCTCATAGCAAAGCACCAGCACCAGGGCCAGGCAGGCCCAACGTACCACCATTCCCGTGTATTCACTGATGCTATCAATAACCCGAACTATGGTTCTCATAATCAATTATTCCCCCGCTCCGAGAAGGCTTCTCGGAGCGGGGGTAAACCTGACATCTATCTAACTAAGATAGTGCGGTGCGTTAAGAGGCCTGGCTTAGTGTATGCCCAGAGAGTCAGTTATGGCTTTAAAGTCACGCAGAGATTTTAGTACCTCGGCAAAGAAGGGGTCAGCGGCCGCCTTCTCATCGTAGTACTCTTTAGCTAGTCTTAGAAACTCCTCTTCTACCGCCTGGGGCATGAGTTGGACTTCACAGCCATAATCGATGAACTTCTGTATGTTAGCCGCTTCCCCCTGTACTTCCCGGCTATGAAAACGCCACGCCTCCAGCCATGTTGCCGCCTCTACAATATTTTGCAGGTCAGGGGTGAGCTCGTTCCATTTCTGTTTGTTGACATGGAACAGTTGCAGGTCAGTGGGACCGCGGCTTGCCGACTGATAGACATAGTGGGCCACTTCCTGGAAGCCCATGTCCCAGTTGGCGCCAAAGGTTCCCATTTCAAAAGCGTCGATGACTCCCCGCTGCGTAGATTCATAGATTTCCCCACCAAACATGGTGACTACCGACGCACCCATATTGGCGATGATATTGGCAGGGTCACCGAGGGCGCGCATCTTCAACCCCTTGAAGTCAGCCGGGGTGTTCAGAGGCACTGTGGAGTGGGCCCATACCTCCGGGCTGCTGAGACAATAGGAGGCGACAGGGTACGAGTCTATCGGTTCAAACATCTCTCTACAAAGCTCGATTCCTCCTCCCTCCAGATACCACAATGCCTGGGGCACAGGCGTCATCCCGCCAGCCACCTGGAAGAAGAGGCCGGCTTGAGGGAACAGGTCCATCACAAACACAGTGGCAGAGGCACCAGCGTCAATCACGCCTTGCTCTACCCCTTGAATCACTTCCGCACCGGCCACAATTTCACCACCGGTATAGAGCTCCCATTTCATGCGCCCCCCACTCATGGTCTCAACCCTTTGAGCCAGGTGTTCTACCACCTTGTAACGGGGGTCTGCCTTTGGTTGCATTGACACCACTTTCCAGGTAATTACCTCTGCTGGCGCTGCTGGGGCAGGTGCCGGAGCTGGCGCTGGGGCAGGGGCAGGGGCTGGCGCTGGGGCTGGTGCCGGAGCTGGTGCCGGAGCCGGGGCTGGCGCTGGAGCCGGTGCCGCACAGGCAACCAAACTTACAGCTAACAACAGTGCCAACGGAATCAACAATATTTTCCTTTTCATCTAAAAAACTCCTCCATTTAGATTTTGTAACCTAGCCGTATATAAATATTTTTTGTTGAAAGCTATCACCTCCTTTTTCGTATTATTGGGTATTCACCCTGAATTTTGATTGAGTCAAGGCTAACCTTTCCTCAGGATTATACTACCATAGATACTCATAATACAGACATCATTACTCTTACAAGGTTTATTCGCGGGATGCCACTTGCCCAATTTCGCATCAAGTCGCACATGGGAGGGGCTCCAGCACCGGTCTTTGCTTAACTCTCCCCTGGCAGAGCCCGCTATCAAAAGTTTTCTCTCCTTTTCGCTTTTTAAAGAACATCATGCTGCTGCCAGCATATAAAAAAGGCTTTCTTAATGTCGGTCATGATTATCGCTTCCGAATATTATTTTCCTATTATACTCTGTTTGTCAAGTTTTTGTGGCCTTTTTCAAAAATTTCTACCAAGCTAGGCAAAATCTTAAACACAACAGATTGACCGGGATTGAGACCCTGGGCGCGGCTAGCAAAACATTGACAAGCTTTTTGAAAACACCTATTATGAGCTACGGATATATCCAAAGGCGGTATGAATCAGCAAAAGGAGGGCGCATTATGAGCGAAAAAGAAATTACCAGAGGAGTAGTGGATTATTTCAAATCAGACCAGTGGAAAGAGCTAATACGACAGCTGACCCAGACGGAGGAAGAGCTATACCACACTCACGTCTACGTGGAAAATAAAGTGGAGGCAGGGTCTATATGCAGGCTGTTCCAGAGGTATTTTAAGCGAATGGGGCTCCCGCTAAATAGAAAAATAGATTTCGTCTCTCCCGGACCGGACATACTCGGAGCACACAGTGTTCATCCCCATGACCCGGATAGGGTATTGTATATCCCGCACTTTGATTTCTTCTGGAAATATAATCCTAACGTGGTTTTGCAGCCGTCTGATCCCGCAAAACTCGGTGAGGAGGGAAGCAACATACCAACCTGGGGTAAAAAATACATGGACAACTACTATAGCAAATTCGATTTCAAGGGCGTAGGCCCTCTCGAAATACGAAAAATACGCCAATACTTTCAATCAGCTCACTGGAAAAAAGGCTTAAGGTTGGTGGAGGACCCCGCCTATGTCCACGTTCATATTAACGTGGAGATAAACTTCGACCCTATAATTTTAGAGGCGTTTGCACTGGAAGCTTTGAAGGAAATAGGCTGGAGAGTGGATCACATAGCTCCTGCTGTGTATCATGTACCTGAAGGCTATCAGGGGAAGATAGTCTTTCTTACCGCATACCCAGAGGAGGTGTGGGATATATGCTGGGGCTATGTCCCGAATATGGCGATTAGACCAGCTGAGAAAAGATTCGTCGGCTATTTCCCTGAGGATGGAGATATTGCTTATGATGCCTGGACTCAAAAAGCAGTGGATGAGCTGACGACGAGAGACAAGTACGAAAGCCTGACCGATAAGCAGATAGAAGAGATATTGGAGCAGGTATTATAGGGCAAGTTGTTAATTTAATCACAGCTGCCCTTTTGGTATGACGTTGAAAAGCGCCTCGTCATTACTCACATATACGCTCAAGTGAGAGTGCTGCAACGGTAGACATCTGAATTTATCCTTTCAGTCTCGAGTCCAGGCTTAACGGAAAGAATAAGGCGATTCATTCTGCCTTTTCCTTCCCCAGGCACGTACCAGCCGTTCATGCCCAACTTCCAGCTTCGACCGAAGTCAGGAAATCGAGCACCACTCGATTGAAAAGCTCGAGTTCCTCCAGGTTAATAACGTGCCCAGTTTGAGCGAAAACCACCAAGCCCGCTCTGGGAATGTTCCGCTTCATAAAAAGAGAAGGCTCAATACAGAAACCGTCTTCATCCCCTACCACAATCAGGGTGGGCACATTGAGCTGTTGCAGCTTTGGCTTGAGCTCAAATAGGGTGGGCCGCTTGAGTATGACACCCTTGATGGAGAGTATTGAGCCAATAGACGAATGAGAGGCAAGTTCTTCGTAGTACTCTTGCCAGCTCTTTTGGTCTTTGCGTAGGAGCTGGATTCGGCTGGCTCCACGGGCATATTGGTCTGTCGCCGCCACCCACCCCCCAATCTCGAGTTGCCGAACCAGGTCTGCCAGATGACTCTCGAAGTTTTCCCGCTCCGTTGTGCCCGCACCTGCCCCTGCTACGACCAATGCCTTGGTCATCTCGGGGTGGGCGATGCCGAAATTCACGGCTACATTCGCCCCCATAGAAAGACCACCCACGAATGCCTGCTGAATGCCTAGATAGCGAAGCAACTGGTGTAGATCCTCGACGAGCAGCTCCTGGGAGTACGCAGTCTCCTCCTCCGGTACATCTGAGGGAGGAAATCCCCGGTGGTTGTAGGTGATGACTTGGTAGCGTCGTGAGAAGAACTTGACCTGAGGATTCCAGCTTTTGAAATCGCCCGCAAACTCGTGACTCCAGATTAGTGGGAAACCTTTACCCGTCACTTCATAATACAGGTTAACTCCGTTCACAAGTGCTACTGTCATGGTGCTACCTCCTTTCAATATTTCTTATCAATCCCGGCCATTGCTGCCAATAATTTCTCCGCTCGGATGGTATTGAAACAGCCGCCATAACACGGGTGAGCTAATTCGTTAGCCGCATCATCCGGGCTCTTTGTTCCCTTCCTAATATCCTCTGCTAGTGACTTGCCCGGGTTGGGGTCAGGTCATCGGCTAGTATCCTTCCTCTTTCAGATATCTACTTGGTCAGTATATTCCGCTGTTTTCCCTTCTCGTAATCCACAGGTCCAGCAAATTCACCTGAAGTCCCGTCCATCACTATACCACACGGATTTTTTAAGAACCAGTGAGATGGCAGTGGGGCTGTGAGATGCTAGTATAACATTACGCTATCCTGTCCTCTGCCACCAACTCCCGGCGAGGTTAAAGCCACTCTTTGGGCTTTTTCATTTTGATTCAAAAACTCTTTCTGCCCCTGAGGGAGGGGTAGAGGAAGCAATTGCATCCTTTGCCTCCCCCAGAGGTAGCGCATTTGTTTAAGAGAAAGACGATTGACAGCATCCAGAGGTCATAGCAAATCACTGCCGGGAGCAGCTGATAGAGAACAGGATAGTGGATTGTTCCTGTGTAGCTTAATCCGGCAATTACTTTGCGGTGCAAAAGTTGCTATAATGGTTAATAGATGAAAGTCCACTTGATTATCTAATGGAACGCTGAAGTCATGGTAGAGATATTACGTAACAAAAATCTGACGACCAAATTTCAAATATTGGTTGAGATAGCATCTAAGCAACCCAATATCCAGCAGAAGGATATTGCTAAGAAGCTTAAAATTACTCCCCAGGCAGTATCCGACTATATAAAACAGCTATTAAAAGACGGCTTTCCTATCTCCGGCGCTTCCGCCTGAGTACGAGGTGGCTCGTCGTCTTCGGCATTATCTGGGGTTATGTCTTCGGGGTAATAATGAATCTCTGGTTCTGGGCGTCTTTTGTCTATCCGCTGACCCTAAAAACCTTTGTCATTGCCCAGCTTAACAGTGTTTGGTTTGATACCTTCCATGCCATAGGAAATGCTGTCTTCCTCGGGCTGCTTGGCAAGAAAACCATAATCATACTGGAGAGGTTCAGGAAGAGATTCCAGTGGATAGCTCTTAAGCCTGGCTTACCGCCCGGTTCAGATGAGCGTGCCCTACACACTTAGGTTGGAAGGAAGCTCACTGCCTTAGTCCAACTTTGCTATAAGCAATTAGATTTGGTCGTTTTATCCTCAGGTTGCCAAAGTAAAAAACTCTATAGTATGCAGCTAGCCAAACATTTCTAAGTTTTCACATATCAAAAGGATAATATTCAGCATATAGCGGCACTCCGATGTTTGAGATTAGATTACGCTCTGCGTTCATCGTTGCTCCCGATTAGTTGAACAAAAAGATGATTTGTTCTGGTGTGTACGCTCTTTTGAACACTCAAATCCCCTTTCCTCAATCCAAAGTCTAACATTATCATTGGCCCAAAAATGGGGGCAAGTCCAAACAATCCTTAGTCTAACTTAAGATGTGGTATAATTATCGGGGGCAGGTTATGTAATCGTATAGAAAGGAGAAAAATGATGGCAAGCTGGAAGCTACATCACATAGCGGTAGTAGTAAGGGATATAGATAAGGCTGTTGAGTATTATCAATCCTTAGGTATAGCATCAGTCGGGCGCGAGGTCATATTTCCAGAAGCAAAGCCCAAGATTAGAGCAAAGTTTGTCCAGATTGGCTCGGTACCGATTGAGTTTATTCAGCCTATCGAAGGAGAATCATCAAACTATAAAGAGTTTTTAGACAGCAAAGGCGAAGGTGTTCAGCACATTGCCTTCGCTGTGGATAACCTTGATGAGGAGAGTGCCAAGCTGGAAGGTAAAGGCGTCTCGGTTATAGTCAAAGGAAAAGCCCCCGCTGCCTTTGGCAGTAGCACTGCTCACTTTGACACCCGCCAGGTTGGTGATTTTGCCATTCAGCTGATACAGGAGGCAGAATAACTGACCCGAACGATTGACCTGCATCCAGTAATTGCACCACACCTTTAGTCAGTATTGCCGGTACCATAGCCTCGGGAGCAGGCTACTTGTTGTAGAGGACATTAACTGGATATAACGAAACTATCCAGACTGCACAACATACTAATAGCTTGTTTTGTTACCTAATATGACATCCTAGGTATTTTGTCCGATTTAGTTCTGCGCTATAGCTCCGGTCTAAGCTCACCTGTCAACAAGGTAACGACTCAAGCTATTGTTCAATCTACCAATTTACCATGCCATAAATTCTAACTTGAGTAGTGGTATGGTTTATGGGGACAAGTCGCTATTATACCACGCCTTTCACAAAAGCTGAATGGTATTTCGAATTCTGCCAGCTCCCTTAATCAATATAGCTAACAATCTTCCAAAAAGAGATGGTGAATCTTCCTGCACTTATTTTATATCCGCGTGGTAGCTCTGCAGAGACTTGACGTCCGATTTACCCTCACGGTAAGCGGCTATGCCTTTGGCAGCAGCCATGGCAGCAGCTAATGTGGTGATATAGGGCACCTTGTACTTTATGGCTGCCTTGCGGATGTAGGAGTCGTCATACTTGCTTCGTTTCCCCGCTGGTGTGTTGATCACTAGCTGAACTTCTTTATTTTTGATGGCGTCCGTGATATTAGGTCTACCCTCGTGCTCTTTCAGTATGGGTTCTGAGGATATACCCAGGCTTGTTAGAAAAGCATGTGTGCCTGCCGTAGCCCTGATCTTGAACCCAAGATTGGCGAACTGACGGGCTACCTCACCTGCCGCTTGCCGATCACGTTCTGAGACGGTGATGAGCACGGTACCCTCAGTAGGAAGACGAGCTACCGCCTCCTGTGCTTTCCAGAATGCCAAGCCGAAGGAATCGGCGATGCCCAGTACCTCACCGGTGGAATTCATCTCTGGCCTGAGCAGGGGGTCAACTTCGGGGAACATGTTGAAAGGAAAGACTGATTCCTTTATGCCAAAGTGCGGGATAGGCCGCTTCTTCAGGTTGAGCTCCTTGATTTTCTTGCCCAGCATGAGCTGGGTAGCCAAACGAGCCATTGGAATGGCGCAAACCTTGGAGACCAGTGGCTCGGTGCGAGAGGCACGCGGATTGGCTTCAATTACGTAGACCACGTCCTGGCAGATGGCGTATTGTACGTTTATGACGCCGACCACTTGAAGTTCGCTGGCAATACGCCGTGTGTACTCCTCAATAGTGTCGATATGTTTTTGGGGTATGCTCACCGGTGGGATGACACAGGCAGCATCTCCGGAATGGACGCCGGCGTACTCAATGTGCTCCATGATGGCTGGGACGAAAATATCCTCCCCGTCAGCTAGGGCATCAGCTTCGGTCTCGATAGCATTCTCCAAGTAGCGATCAATGAGAATAGGGCGGTCTGGCGTTACCACGACGGCAGCACCCACGTACAGTCTCAGTTCTTCTTCGTCATGGACTATCTCCATGCCTCGCCCTCCGAGAACATATGACGGACGAACTATAAGTGGGTAGCCGATGCGCTTTGCCACAACTAGTGCCTCATCAATGCTACTGGCAGTGCCTGATTCCGGCATGGGAATGCCGTACTTCTTCATCATCTGACTGAATCTGCCCCGGTCAGAGGCAATATCTATGGAATTAACCGACGTGCCCAGTATGGTAACACCGGCTTGCTCAAGTTCTGCCGCAATATTGAGCGGAGTCTGCCCACCAAATTGAACAATAACCCCAATCGGCTTCTCCTTTTCGTAGATATTCAAAACATCCTCAACCGTCAACGGTTCGAAGTACAGCTTATCCGATGTGTCGAAGTCTGTTGAAACTGTTTCGGGGTTACAGTTGACCATTATCGTCTCATATCCTTCGTCCCGCAGTGCAAACGCGGCGTGGACGCAACAATAATCAAACTCTATCCCCTGGCCGATGCGGATTGGCCCACTGCCGATGACTATGGCTTTCTTTTTTTCAAGAGGCCGTGCTTCGTCTTCCTGCTCATAGGTGCTATAGAAATATGGCGTGCTGGCGTCAAATTCGGCAGCACAGGTATCAACCATCTTATAAACAGGTTGAACATTCCAACTACGACGCAGCTGCCTTACCTGCTCGTGAAGCCTGTCTGTTAGAGCTCCTATTTGCTCGTCGGAGAATCCGAGTCGCTTTGCCTGCCATAGAAGTCCAGGAGTCAGTGTTTGTGACCGAAGTACCTGCTCCATATCTAAAATGGTCTGGAGCTTGGTAGTAAACCACACGTCGATCTTGGTACGTTCCGTAATTGCCTCAGGAGTTATCCCTCTTCTTAAGGCAGCCATTATCGCCCACAATCTCAAGTCATTGGGCTCTAGGGGATAGGAATCGATATCGGTTGTCTGCTCCCAGCCAGGGTCTTCCCAAAGGAGTGATCTCTGGCTGGACTCCAGGGACCGTACTGCTTTCTGAAGGGCAGCCTCAAAACACCGGTCAATAGCCATGACTTCGCCTGTGGCTTTCATCTGGGTGCCAATGGCGCGGTTGCTGGAGGCAAACTTGTCAAACGGCCAGTGGGGTATCTTAACCACCACATAGTCCAGTGCGGGCTCAAAGGAGGCCATTGTTTTTCCAGTTATCTGGTTCGGGATTTCGTCCAGTTTCTTGCCCACCGCTATTTTGGAAGCGACACGAGCAATGGGGTAACCGGTGGCCTTACTGGCTAAGGCTGAACTACGGCTCACCCGAGGATTAACCTCAATCACATAGTATTTATTGCTCCTGGGGTCAAGGGCGAACTGGATATTGCAGCCCCCTTCAATCCCAAGGGCACGGATAATCTTGAGGCTGGCACTCCGCAACATCTGATATTCTTTATTGGTCAGCGTCTGACTGGGAGCGACGACGATGCTATCACCGGTATGCACTCCCATTGGGTCGATATTTTCCATATTACAGACCGTGATACAGTTGTCGGCGCTGTCACGCATCACTTCATACTCAATCTCTTTCCAGCCAGCTACCGATTCCTCGAGTAGTACTTGGTGGGTCGGGCTATTTGCTAATCCCCTGGAAACGGCTGTCTCCAGTTCCTCCCAGTTATTGGCCATTCCGCCACCTGTTCCACCCAGAGTGTAGGCCGGACGGATTATCAATGGTAGGCCTATCTCCTTAGCCACTTCACTCGCCTGTTCCAGAGTATTGACGCTGACACTACTTGGCACCGGCTCCCCGATATCAATTAGCAGCTGCCGGAACAACTCTCGGTCTTCGGCCTTTTTTATTGTCTGAATTGACGTCCCCAGGCTTCTGACATTGTACTTATCAAGAATGCCAGCATCAGCCAGGTCTACAGCCAGATTAAGTCCGGTCTGCCCGCCGAGAGTAGGCAGCAATCCATCAGGGCGCTCCCGCTCGATAATGCGAGCAACCATATCTACGGTGAGAGGCTCAATATAGACAATATCGGCAATGCCCTCGTCGGTCATGATGGTGGCCGGGTTTGAGTTGACAAGGACCGAGATTATCCCTTCCTCCCGCATCGCCTTGCACGCTTGGGTACCAGCATAGTCAAACTCTGCCGCCTGCCCGATTATTATGGGTCCCGAACCGACGATTAGAACTTTTGATGGTTTCAAGATATAACTCCTATCATAGGTCGCTAACTAAGACTCTTGTTACGTGAGACAATCCATCACAATGGCACCTTATTAACCTCACGGCGTGCCAATCATAATTCTAAGTGAAGTGTTTATTTAGCCCGGACTTCGTACATCTCAAACCTCTGTTACCTGTTTTGACTCCTTCAGCATCTCTAGAAAATTGTCGAAGAGGTATGTGTTATCCAAGGGGCCGGGGGAGGCCTCGGAATGATATTGGATGGCGAATATGGGTAGCTCCTTATGGCGCAGGCCCTCCACCGTGTCGTCGTTCAAGTTTACATGGGTAACTTCCAGACCATCTCTAAGAGTGTCCGGGTCAACGGCATAACCGTGGTTTTGAGCTGTGATATGGATTCGACCGGTAGCCAATTCACGGACAGGATGGTTACCGCCGCGGTGCCCAAACTTCAACTTGAACGTCTTGGCACTAAAGGCGCGGGCAATAAGCTGATTACCCAGGCAGATACCCATAATCGGCTTCTTGCCAATGAGCTGCTTGACTGTAGCTACTATGTAATCCAATAACTCAGGGTCACCAGGACCTGGTGAAAGGAGAATACCATCAGGCTTCATGCTGAGAATCTCCTCCGCTGGTATAGTGCAGGGCACAACGGTTACAGTACAGCCTAAGCGGTTCAGGATGCGGAGGATGTTATACTTCAAGCCACAGTCCAGAACAACAATGTGGTATATCGGCGCTGAACCCTCTGTCTGCCACTGATAAGGGGCCTGGGTAGTTACTTGCTTGACAAAATCAATTGAGCCATAGCTGGGTACCCTCTGTACTTCTTCCAGGGCCTGCTGCGGAGCCTTATTGATGGTTATCATGCCCATCATTACCCCTCTTGTGCGCAGTCGGCGAGTTATCGCCCGAGTATCCACACCATGAATTCCAGGGATGCCGCTTTCAGCCAAATATTGGTGAATCGTCTTCTGGCTCAAATAGTGACTTGGCTTAAGGCATTGCTCTCTGACAACAAACCCCTGAACCTGTATCTTGGCCGATTCAAGGTCCTGTTCATTAATGCCGTAATTGCCGATAAGGGGGTAGGTGGGAACTAGAATCTGTCCGGCATAGGAGGGGTCGGTTAACATTTCCTGATAGCCAGTCATGCTGGTGCAAAATACTACCTCACCAAAGGCGTCGACCTCAGCACCAAAGTAGTAGCCCTGATGGATCGAGCCATCTTCCAAAGCTAGAAACGCCTTTTTACTCATATTATCCTTCGAAGCTCTTACTTCTTCATCCCAAACTATCTATTCCCTTAATCCACTAGTTACTACCCTCTGAACCGATTGGTAATGGGCAACCTTCTGTCTCTGCCGAAGGCTCTAGGCGTTATCTTGACCCCAGGGGGTGCTTGGCGGCGCTTATATTCGCTACTGTCGACTAATCGGGCCGCTTTTTTAACCATTTCTTCTTCAAACCCAAAGCCAATAATCTGCTCGGTGCTTTTATCCTCCTCAACATAAGCGGTTAAAATAGGGTCAAGCTGGTCGTATGAAGGCAAGGTATCGGTATCCTTTTGCTCCGGTCTTAGCTCAGCCGAGGGTGCCTTATCAATAATGGTGGACGGTATCAGTGCCGAACCGGCTGAGGAGTTTCGGTACCTGGTCAGCTTATAAACCATGGTCTTGGGCACATCCTTTATCACGGAAAAGCCACCGGACATGTCCCCATACAGTGTGGTGTAGCCGGTAGCCATCTCGCTCTTATTGCCGGTAGTGAGAACCAGCCAGCCGAACTTATTTGATAACGCCATAAGAAAGTTGCCTCTGATGCGCGCCTGGATATTTTCCTCAGCAACATTGGGCTCAGTCCCCTTGAAAACTTCGGCCAGTGTCCCAAGGTAAGCCTGGAAGACCTTATCAATAGGAATGGTCATAAGCTTGATGCCTAGATTCTGGGCCAGCAATTCGGCATCGGATATACTACCGGGAGACGAGTATTTTGAGGGCATGGCTACTCCCACCACATTTGACTTTCCCAGGGCATCAACGGCGATAGCTGCTACTAGGCTGGAATCAATGCCACCGGAAAGACCAATCAACACCTTCTTGAAACCGTTCTTGAGGACATAATCGTGTGTGCCCAATACCAGGGCATCGTAGACTTCACCGGGGAGGTCACGCACCTGCAGTTGCCTCGGTGGCAGCGGGGGTTTTGGTGTAGTAGATGGTGCTTCGGATACCACTATTTTGGTGGCACGACACCGTTGCTCTTCCAGCAGCAGTGTTTCCTTTCTCCACCTGGGGTCGTGAAGACGCGTCCGGAAGACAGCTTCGACATTAAGGTCGGCAACTATCAAGTCTTCTTCGAACTGTTTACCTCTGGCAATAAGTTCTCCCTTTTCGTCCAGCACTAGGCTGTTACCATCGAAGACTAGTTCGTCCTGTCCGCCTACTAGGTTATTATAGGCAATAATGGCTACATTGTCCACGGCACGGGTGCCCAGCATTCTTTCCCTGGAATATCCCTTGCCGGCGTGATATGGTGAGGCACTTATGTTGACGATAACCTCAGCCCCGGAGTAAGCCTGCGCCGTAGCTGGCCCGACTTCATACCAGATGTCCTCACAGATGTTGATACCAACACCAACGCCGGCTATGAGGTAAACAGGGGTTTCACTGCCGGCTTGGAAATAGCGATTTTCATCGAAGACGCCGTAGTTAGGCAGGTATATCTTGTGATAGACATCGGTGAGCTTGCCATCATGGATAATTGCAGCGGCATTGTAAATGTCGTCTTTGGCATCAACGAAACCAACCACGATAGTAAGTCCTGATGAGCCATCAACCACCTTGCCCAGAGACTGCAGGTTCTCCTCGATGAACTGCGGCTTAAACAGGAGGTCCTCCGGTGGATAGCCACAGATGGCAAGTTCGGGGAAGGTAAGAAGGTCAATTCCTAGAGACCTAGCTTTATCAACCGCTTCCAGAATTTTCCCAGTGTTGCCTTTAAAATCGCCGACAGTGGTGTTGACTTGGGCCATGCCAATTCGCAGTCGGCGCATCCTAATCCCTCCCGACGTAACAAACTGCATTCAATTCATAGAATAGGTAAATATCTATTAAGCTCATATTCGGTTACTTGAGTCCGGTACTGGTCGCATTCTATCTTCTTGTTCTCGATGAAAGCGGTGAAAACATGGTCACCAAGGGCTTTTCGTACCAACTCGCTTTGCTCAGTTAGTTGAATAGCTTCCAAAAGGCTGGCAGGTAAAGTGTCTATCCCCCTTCTTTGTCTTTCCTCTTCGGTCATCTCATAAACATTTTCTTCTATTGGCTCGGGCACTTCATATTTCTTTTCAATCCCCTCCAGCCCCGCCACCAGCATCACACTGAAGGCAAGGTAGGGATTGCAGGCAGGGTCGGGAGACCTGAATTCAATCCTGGTCGCCTTTTCTCTGCCCGGCCGATACTCAGGGACTCGTATCAGGTCAGACCGATTGCGCCGTGCCCAGGAAAGATATACCGGCGCCTCATAGCCGGGAACCAGCCGCTTGTAGGAGTTAATCCACTGATTGGTAACCGACGTAATTTCTGGGGCGTGCTTCAGCAGCCCGGCTATATAGCACTTGGCTATACTAGAAAGGTAATATTTATCATCCTTGTCAAAAAAGGCGTTCCGGTCACCCTTGAACAGCGACTGGTGCACATGCATGCCGCTGCCATTAATGCCGAAAACCGGCTTGGGCATGAAGGTAGCATAAACCCCGTACTTCAGGGCTACTTCTTTGACCACCAGGCGGTAAGTCATCACGTTATCAGCCATGGTCAGGGCATCAGTATACCTCATGTCTATCTCGTGCTGGCTGGGGGCAACCTCGTGATGGGAATATTCAACACCGATGCCCATCTCTTCCAGGGTGAGCACTGTTTCCTTCCTCATATCAGTGGCTACATCCAGGGGGGTCATATCAAAGTAGCCCCCTTGGTCCAGGGGCTCAGTTCCTTGAGAATCTCGGAAGTAAAAGTACTCCAGCTCCGGTCCCACGTAAAAGGTGTAGCCTAAATCAGCCGCCCGCTTCAAGTTTCTCTTCAAGACATACCTGGGGTCGCCTTCAAAAGGCTCGCCGCCGGGCTTTAAAATATCGCAGTACATTCGGGCTACGGCGCGATGCTCCCGGGGTCTCCAGGGAAGCAGTTGAAAGGTATCGGGGTCGGGTAAAGCCACCATATCGCTTTCATCGATGCGGGCAAACCCTTCAATTGAGGAGCCATCAAAGCCCATCCCTTCCTCCAGAGCGCCCTCTAACTCCTCCACAGTGATGGCAAAGCTTTTCAAAAACCCCAGGGTATCGGTGAACCACAACCTGATGAATTTAACATCGTGCTCTTTAGCCATCTTGAGGACATACTCTTTGCCTTCCTCTCTACTTCTGTTTGTCATTTTCTACCTCCATTTTTATTCTACATCGTTTCAGATAGCGTTTTCACCTTCCTCACCAGTCCTGACGCGCACTGCATCATCAACCGGGAGGACAAATATCTTTCCGTCTCCCATCTCACCAGTCCTGGCGTTTTTAGTAATGGCATTTAGCGTTTTGGGCACATCTTCATTGAGAACAACAATTTCCAGCTTTATTTTAGGTGTGAATTCTACCTCAAATGTTGTGCCACGAAACTGTTGCTTAAGCCCTTTCTGCTTGCCATGACCCTCAACAAGAGTCTTTGTCATTCCAGGGTAGCCTAATCCCTTTAAAGCTTCCTTCACCTCTTCAAATTTCTCTACTCTGATTATCGCCTCTATCTTTTTCATTTTCTTACCCCCCTTATTAGGTTATTTCGGCACCGCAAAGAAATCAGGATAAGCTGGCGTGCCATGCTCCGGGATATCCAATCCCTGTAATTCTTCTTCAGGGGGGACGCGAATACCGAAAGCCTTGTCCATTAACTTAAATGTCAGATATCCCATACCGAATGCCCAAACGGCAACCACTACTATACTGATAAACTGGGCAAGTAACTGTCCGCCTCCGCCACCATAGAATAACCCGGTGACATATGGTGCATCAACCGAATAATTGCCGTAGGTTCCGTCGGCAAAGAAACCGAGGCTAAGCAGACCCCATAGCCCGCAGGTGCCATGCACACTCACCGCGCCTACAGGGTCATCCACGCCCTTTGCTTCAAGGAATTTGACGCTGGCATACATTAGTGCTCCAGCAATAGCACCAATTACAATTGCTACCCAACCTTCTACCCAGGCGCAGGGGGCAGTAATGGCAACGAGTCCTGCCAATACGCCGTTTAGAGACATACCTATATCCCATTTCGTTGTCCTCCAGCGTGCGATGAGGATTGCTGTTAGTGCACCGGCGGCGGCCGCCAAGTTCGTATTGACCGCGATAATCGATATTCTCAGATGGTGTGCGTCGCAAGTGCTGCCAGAGTTAAAGCCAAACCAGCCAAACCACAGGATGAAGACTCCTAGAGTAGCCAGCGTTATACTGTGTCCGGGAATTGCTTGCGGCTTTCCGTTTCTATCATATCTGCCAAACCTCGGACCAAGAACAATTGCTCCGGCTAAGCCAACAAGACCACCAACGGCATGAACTACCCCCGAGCCGGCAAAATCTAGGGCGCCCATCCCGAATGGCAGGCTAGAAAGCCAGCCTCCTCCCCAAACCCAGTGACCATAGATGGGATAAACGATGGCACTGACTACTACGCTGTAGATAAGGTAAGCCCTGAACTTCAATCGTTCAGCAACAGCACCAGCAACAATGGTGGCGGCAGTGGCACAAAATACCAACATCCAGAACATATTGAGATATGCATCCACATCATAGTAGTCACCAAGCATGAACCAGCCTTCTGTGCCCCAAAGGCCGTACCAATCACCCCCCATCATTATGGCATAACCGAGGAGGAAAAAAGTTAGTGAACCAATCACAAAATCCATCAAGTTTTTGGTCATAAAGTTTCCCGCGTTCTTGGCTCGGGTAAATCCGGCCCCAACCATGGCAAACCCTGGCTGCATAAACATTACCAGGAAGGCACAGACTAATATCCACACGTAGTTAATCGCCGCATCGGCTGTTCCCCCCGTTCCAGTGGAGTCAGCAGCCAGAGCTATGCCTCTCGTTGTTGCCCACGCCAGCCACACCAGACAGACGAGGCTAAGGGTTAACCCTGCTCTCAATATTATCTTCATCACTTTGCTTCTCAGATTTATGGCTACCCTCCTTTAGCAGGCATTGCCCGGGTTCACCCTCAGCCAATTTGGGTGAGAGCCTCGCCCAGAGGTCTGGGGTTAAGTAAATGTCTTTAGCTTTTGCGATTTGTGACAGACCCTTACCCATAGCTCAGCACTTATTTATTTAAGGATAGCAACCAAATGTTTCCAGCATATTACATCTAGGTTAAATCTTGGTTACAAGATTAGGGAGTTTTAGCGGAACGAAGTCCCTCTACCATAACAAATTCCCCCTTCCTCTTATCAAGGGGAAGGGGGATAAAGGGGAACGGGGTTATAAAATGAAATAACCTGAAGGAGAGAGCTTAAGAATCAATCCCTAAGTAATGCACTTGAACCGGTAACCGATGTTCCTTACCGTCTCGATGAAAGTGTGGCTTGAGTCCTCTATCTTACTCCTGAGTCGCCTTACATGGACATCTACAGTTCTGTCGCCGCCGTAGTAGTCATAGCCCCATACCTTGTTGAGCAGAGCATCCCGGGTAAAGACGCGGCCTTGGTTGCCCGCTAGAAATCTGAGCAGCTGATACTCCTTGAAGGTAAGCTCGACAAGTCTATCGTTGATGGATACCTCATACTTAGCCAGGTCTATCACCAGGTCGCCACATTTAATTAGCTCGCTGGTGTCAGTATCACTAGTCTTCCGAAGAAGTCGTTTTACTCGTAACACTAGTTCGCTTACATCACCTGCCTTGACAACGAAATCATCAATTGCATTTAAGTTAGCATCGAGAATATCGAGAGTCTCTTTATTGACCAGGGCAATAATTGGCAGATGCTTCTCCCGTTTTATCCTTTGGGATAGTTCCCGTACTTTGGAATTGGCCGAGCGCCCATTCATTGCCATCAGCACCAAATCAGGCGCTTGCTCAACAACTTGCTTGGTTACTTCGTCTCGAGCGGAAATAATCGAGCAGGCAAAACCCTTTTTGCCCAGTTCCGACTGCAGCCCGTTCATGTCTTCGCTTTGCTCGGTTATTATGAGAAGTCTATTTTCTTGACCCAGCATAATTCTCCTCTTTTCTTAATGGGCGTAAATTCTGCCATAAGGTCGGAGCCAGAGTGGAAAGAGCTTAATAAACTTGTGCTTCAATATCTCCCTAGCATTATAGCCGAAATGGGCAGCAAATTCACTGACCAGTTCCTTTAGAATCCGTCGGTCCTCTTTCTCCAGCTCGGTAATGCCTACTTCTTTGCCCAATTGGTAACTCTCAACGCTTCCCCTCAGGTAGATAACACCTCCGTGCATCCCGGTGCCAATAAACTTGGCTTTATGCTGTTCCTCTCCATTTAGCCCGAGTAGAATCA
This sequence comes from Dehalococcoides sp., assembly GCA_030665795.1. The sequence continues at coordinate 1,055 of DAOUZD010000001.1, read as the reverse complement.
GGATACCACCGGCCATGTATTCGCCCAGAAAATCTTGGGCGGTGCCGCCGATGACCAGCATCGGTTTTTTGTCTTGGTACTCTTTCATATGGATGCCGGCGCGATAGCCGACATTATCGCGAACGAAAACCTTGCCTCCACGGGCGGATAAACCAATAATGTCCCCGGCGTGACCGTGAACGATTATTTCACCATTGTTCATCGTGTTGCCGCAGCCATCCTGAGCGTTACCGTAAACAGTAATCCTGGGTCCATCCATAAATGCCCCTAGGTCATTACCTGGGGTACCGAATATATCAATTGCCACTGGCTTATTCAGGTTAGTGCCAATGTATCTCTGCCCATAGACATTATGGAGTTCAACCTTCTGGATGCCATTACTAGCCAGCTCTCTGAGCCTAGTATTAAGCTCCCGATATAGAATGCCGTTAGCATCTATTTTTGCCACTTGTCTATGAACGGTCTTTGCCATTTCAGCTTCCTGCCATCCTTACTCCTAGGATGTTCAGCTCGGTATCAGTAAGCCCCACGCCTCTCAGGTGTAGCCGATTGCCGCGAAGACTTTCTAGAGCGTTGATGCCCATGCCACCTAGTATATCCTTAAGCTCCAGGCTCCAACCACGGAGGAGGTTAGTCAGCCGCCTGGCACCAATCTCGGGGTTGACTCTCTTGGACAAGAAAAGGTCTGTAGTGCAGATACCCCAGGGACATTTCCCGGTATGGCACTGCTGACAAAGGCAGCAGCCTAAAGCGATTAGAGCCGCAGTGCCAATATAGACAGCATCAGCACCAAGGGCGATCGCCTTAGCCACGTCACCGCTATTTCTTATGCCGCCAGAAATGACAATTGAGGCTTGATTGCGGATGCCCTCCTGCCTCAGGCGGCTATCCACCGAGGCCAGAGCCATCTCAATTGGGATACCGACATTGTCACGAATAATCTTGGGGGCAGCTCCAGTTGCCCCGCGTAGTCCGTCAAGAACTATGATGTCAGCTCCCGCCCGCACCATACCACTGGCAATAGCTGCCGAATTATGGACGGCGGCAATCTTCAC
>DAOUZD010000009.1 GCA_030665795.1 Dehalococcoides sp. | reverse complement strand
ATCCAGAGTACCCAAACCAGTATTGACGCTAGAGCTTTAAATATTTGCGGCATTTTCTCACCTCCATTTAATAGTGTAGTCAAAGTATACACCAAAGGGTTCTGCTCGGTTATGGTTGATAATTTTTTAAAATTTATTCTTGGCGGTATTATTAGTTAATCTTTGTGCTATACTTTGCCTGTTAATGCGATTTCGCTGTTTTCATAAACTAAGTTCGAAACAGCAAAATAGCTACCGAAATAATGGAACTAATGAAAGAAGTAATAGCGGAAACTGTAAAGACTTTCACCAAAATGTTTCTTACCATCTCAAGTGTCTCGTAAGACCAGTTGAGTTTATCAATAAGGACATTAAACCAACCTTGCCCGGCCATAAATACAATAATCGTTATAAAAGCGGATATAAAGAAGATATAAAGTATTACTTTGAGGATGGCATTCCACGTCTCTTTTGAATTGTTAACCATATCCTTACTACCTATTCAAAGTGTAAACGAAGTATAAAACGAGTTATATGCTATGTCAACCACAACCGAAAAGAACCGTATGTTGACATAACTAGACACACGGTGGGATAAGTGCTATAATTCCTTCGTTGTCCAGTAATTATGTATCGCAAGGAGAGCATAGTGATAGAAGAAATTAACAGCTTTCTGAATTATTTGACCGTGGAAAAAGGTTTCTCCGAAAACACAAAATTCGCCTACCAGAATGACCTGCAGCAACTGGCTAGCTTTGCTGAGGAAGAGGCGACCAGGCAGAGCTTTATACCGTCATGGGTCAATTTCAGTCGGCAGGGTATGCTGAGCTACATGCTCAATCTTAAGGAGAGAAACTATGCCCCCACCACTATTGCCCGCAAGGTGGCTGCCACCCGCTCTTTCTTTAGTTTTCTGAAAGCGGAGGGCATTATCAAGGCTGACCCGACCGAGAATATGAGTTCACCTAGCGTGGGGAAGTCATTACCCAAGCCTATCTCAATCAGCCAGGTGCGCCAGTTATTAGACCAGCCCGCCAGGCTGAATTCACCGGAAGCCAGAAGAGATAAGGCGATGCTGGAATTGCTCTACGCCAGCGGCATGAGAATCAGCGAGTTGGTCTCCTTAAACCTGGGTGACGTCAATACCGAAGAAGGCTTTGTGCGCTGCTTCGGTAAGGGACATAAGGAGCGTCTGGTCCCTATCCATGAACAGGCCGCCAGGTCAGTAAAAGAATATACCGAGGAAACCCGTCCTAAGTTGGCCCGTCACAAGGATGAGGTAGCGCTTTTCCTTAATCCCCGCGGGGAGAGGCTGACCCGGCAGGGCTTCTGGCAAAAACTGAAGGATTATGCCAAATCAGCCGGCTTGGATAAGCAAATTAGCCCCCACACCCTGAGGCATAGCTTTGCCACTCACATGCTCAGTGGCGGCGCCGACCTGAGGGCAGTTCAGGAACTGCTGGGGCATGCTAACATATCCACTACCCAGGTTTACACCCACCTCACTACCGAGCATGTCCGGCGCACCTACGAAAAATCTCATCCGAGGGCCAAGTAGTATATAAAGGTGAGTAAACCAGAATTCTGATTTTGAAAGGGGTGAGGTTGATAAAAAACCCCTATAGGAAGGTTTTTAGATGCCTAAAAAATCACGCCGCACCAAGATGCTCCAGAGTAAAAGGAAGCAGGAAAGACAGCGTATTCAATCTAAAGCTGTTCAACAGCCCGTAGTTAAGCCAGCCTCTAAACCGGTTGCCTCAGCGCCTCCGGTAAGTACGCCAATCCAAAAGGCAACACCGAAAACAGCCCGATACCCCTACGTAACTGCCGAGCTGCGAAGAATCGGCATTCTGGCCGGGATAACACTGGCCATTCTCGTTGTGCTGGCTTTGGCTTTACCTTAGCTTCTCCTGATGGTCATTATGGACTTTGCAACCGAAAGAGCCAGGTTAATCGAACACCTTGGTGCTGAGATTAAAGATAAGCGGGTATTAGCCGCCATGTCCCGCATACCTCGGGAGCGTTTCGTACCACCCGAAAATCGGCACCTGGCCTACGAAGATATGCCGCTGCCCATTGGACTGGGGCAGACAATTTCGCAACCCTTTATTATCGCCCTTATGACCGAGGCGCTGGAGCTTACCGGCAGGGAAAAGGTGCTCGAAATAGGCACCGGTAGTGGCTACCAGGCAGCTATTCTCGCTGAGCTAGCCCGGTTAGTAGTTACAATAGAGCGTTTGCCCACTTTGGCTGAGGCTGCCAGGAAGGTATTGGATAGTCTGGGCTACAACAATATTGAAATACACCGTTCTGAGGAAACCCTGGGCTGGCCGGAGGCGGCGCCCTATGATGCCATAATGGTTACCGCCGGTGCGCCCAGAGTGCCTCCCGACCTCCTGGCTCAGTTAGCCATTGGCGGCCGGATGATAATTCCGGTAGGTTCACGCTACTTGCAGGAGCTATGTAAAGTCACCCGACAGCGAAAGAGGAATAAAGTTCAGAACCTAGGCGGCTGCCGCTTTGTCTCCCTTATCGGCAAGAGCGCCTGGGAAGAAGATTAAAAAATTGGATTATTAACTACAGGGAGTTTTAGAGGGACGAAGTCCCTCTCTCACCATCTCCCCCTTCCCCTTACCAAGGGGAAGGGGGACAAAGGGGGATGGGGTTATTAAATAAAAAGGAGGACACATGGAAGTTCTGGAAGCAATTAAAACCAGGAGAAGTATTCGCAACTATACCACTGACCCGGTCGATGACCAGACTTTAGCCACCGTTCTGGAGGCCGCCCGCTGGGCACCGTCTTGGGCCAATACCCAGTGCTGGCGATTTGTCGTGGTGCGGGATAGCGCTACCAAAAGTAAACTCGCCGATACTTTAAGTGAGACCAACCCCGCCAGGGACCCCATCAGGAATGCGCCACTGGTAATTGCCGCTTGTGCTGAGCTGGGTAAAGCCGGCTGCAAAGGTGGAGTGCCATCTACCGATAAGGGTGATTGGTTTATGTTTGATGTTGCCCTGGCGATGCAAAATCTGGTACTGGCTGCCCACTCGCTGGGACTGGGCACAGTATTTGTTGGGCTTTTTGACGCCAAAGAAGCCGCCAGGATTTTAGCGGTACCACAGGGCTATTGTGCGGTGGCGATGACCCCCCTCGGTTACCCTGCCGAGACCAGGGACCCGAGACCGAGAAAAGAACTCTCCGAAATCGTCTTCTATGACCAATGGGGCACTGAATAAGGCGCTGCTTATATGAGCTATAAAAGGTGGATTTTCGTTGCTGTCGGCCTGTTTGCTATCGGTATGGCCGTCGGATTGGCGATACCAACCGATATCGCCGACTTTCTGGCTGAAGACTTGGCTACCCTTGAAGAGCTTGGTATTATTTTGGGTCCGTTCCAAATTTCCACCGCCATATTTATCTTTCTGAAGAATGCCTCCGCCCTGCTGTTAAGTTTCATCTTCAGCCCCATCCTTTGCCTGATACCTGTCCTGGCTTTGATAGCTAATGGCTTGGTCCTCTCTTTCGTATCCACCCTCGTGGTTCAGGAAGAATCACTCGGCCTTCTCTTGGCCGCTTTACTGCCTCATGGTATTTTTGAACTGCCGGCGCTAATCATCGGTGAGGCCGCGGCGCTTAGCTTCGGCGCCATGGCCATAGTCGCCCTGATTTCAAAGAAAAAGAGAAACCAGTTACCGCCCAATCTGACACGGAATTTAAGGTATCTTATGTTAGCCTTCGCCTTGCTGCTGCCGGCAGCTATCATTGAAACCTATATTACGCCATTGTTTCTAACTTAATATGAAGGAGGACATTTTATGAACGAGCTGGGTTTAGCAATTCCCTTCTGGGTAATGGCTCTAATCTGGATGGCGAGAACGATATGGCTGGTCTTCATCTGTACTATTCTTGCCTGGCTCGGCATTAGAGCACTGGATGCCCTTACCCCCCATATTCCCCATCGCCAGCGTATCGGCGAGAGTCCGGTGGCCACCGGACTATTCATTGCCGGCTTTTTTATTTTAGCCGGTCTGGTCATCCACGGGACGATTACCGCACCGACGGTGGTTGGCGGTCCAATACTCGGTTACTTTTTTGATTTTAGAAGACTGGGACTGTTAGCCTTGAGTTTCGTGGTCAGTCTGTTTGTCGGGATAGCCCTGTTCTACTTTATTGATAAGCTGACTCCCAAAATACCCTTTGCCAAAATTGCACAAGAGCCGGTGGCCGTGGGTATCCACGTCTTTGGCTACCTCGTCTTCTTTGGGCTGATACTCCATGCCGCACTAACCACACCGCTGTGAGCGTCATTAATGAAAAAACTTAAGCTTTTACCAATCCTGATATTGGTATTGATAATCTGGTTAGCCGCTAGTGGTTATGCCTTGGCAACTCCTTCAGAAGGTTTCCGCGAGACAGATGGCGACCTGTTTGATGACTGGGGAATCAGTAGGACCCGAGCCTTTGGCGAAGATGGCTTCTATCAGATAAGTGAGACCGGGTTTCGGCCGGTTATCGCCTTTGAGAGTCTGGGGGAGGAAACTAATCTCGCCTATAGCTTGGGTGAGCAGTTTGCTCAGAAATACCCTGACCGGCGGCAAAGAGCTGAGGCGATATTCTACTTTGTCCGCGATAGGGTAAACTATACCTCAGATAAAGACCAGTTCAAGCATGACGAGTTTGCCCAGAACGCCGATGAACTGGCGACCGCTATCGAACAAGATGGCGTTGCTTACGGTGATTGTGAAGATAGCGCCATACTACTGGCCGTTATGTATCAAGGTGCTGGCTATCGCTCGGCAATCGCCATCGGCCCCAGCCACACTGCCGCTCTGGTTTATCTACCAGAGTATAAAAAGGCTTCGGTTTTTGTGCTGGAGGGTGAGACAGGCTGGATTTGGGCGGAGGCAACCGGTAAAAACAATCCCCTGGGCTGGTTACCGAAAGACCTTATCAACGCTGAGTTAGCCGCCTACGAAATATCCGCCGAGGCAATAGGCCCCGGTAAACCAATTATAGCCCCTTTAACCGCTGTTACCAAAAGTGGCGGAGGTAGCTCCTCCTTCCCCTTCCCGTTCTTCAGTATCATTGGCTTATTGTGGTTTATGTCCCTGTTCCGCAGAAGGCGTGCCCGCTAACCACTTCTACAGAGATTATTTGTAAATCTATCCCCCTTATCAAGCCCTTTCGGGGGATGAGGTAGCTAACCTCATAAATACAGCTAACTTGCCGTGCCTCCCTAATTATGGATATAATAGTAACGATTAACCCATAGAGAGCAGGTGATTACATGCCGCAGTACGGACTGGAAAATATCAGAAACGTTGTTTTACTGTCTCATGCCGGCGCCGGCAAGACCTCAGCCTCCGAAGCAATGTTGTTTACCGCTAAGGCAATTAACCGACTGGGTAAGGTCGATGACGGGTCCAGCACCTCGGATTATGACCCTGATGAAGTAAAGCGCCAGATTAGCATTAATCTGACCCTGCTTCCCTGTCCGTGGCAGGACACCAAGGTCAATCTTATTGATACCCCCGGTTATTCCGACTTTGTCGGTGAGGTTAAAGCGGCGGTGCGAGTTAGCGAAGGGGCCGTAATTGTCATCTGCGCCGCCTCCGGCGTTGAGGTCGGCAGCGAGCAGGTATGGGATTACTGCCAGGAGGCTAACCTGCCGCGCCTTATCTTCGTTAATAAGATGGACCGCGAGAATGCCGACTTCTTCCGCACCGTGGCCGAAATCCAGTCCAGGTTTGGCCCCGGATGCCTGCCAATCCAGCTACCCATCGGTGCTCAAAATAACTTCCAGGGCGTCGTTGACCTGCTGACGCTAAAAGGTTATACCGGTTCTCCGCCGAAAGGAGTTGAGATACCATCATCCCTGGAGGCTCAGGTTAATTCCTTTCGGGAGAAGCTGGTCGAGGCGGCGGCGGAAACAGATGACAAACTTATTGAAAAATACCTGGGCGGCGAGGAGCTCAGCCTGGAGGAGCTTAAGACCGGCTTGCGGCAGGCGACGGTAAATGGCAGCGTTTTCCCTATCTTAACTGGTTCCGCACTGCAAAATGTGGGGATTAACTGGCTGCTGGACGCGATTTATGATTACCTGCCCTCACCTGAGGAACGGGAAGTAGCTGATGCCGCTGGGCAGAAACTTGAGCCAAGTCAGGAGGGCCCGCTAACCGCTCTGGTGTTTAAGACCAGCGCTGACCCCTACGTCGGCAAACTTACCTACTTCCGGGTTTATACCGGCGCTATCGATAGCAATTCCCAGGTATGGAATGCAACCCAGGGTGGTGGTGAACGGATAGGTCAACTATTTATGCTGAGGGGTAAGACTCAGGAATCGGTAGCCAAGGTTAGCGCCGGGGACATCGGGGCCGTCGCCAAGTTAAACATTACCAACACCGGGGATACCCTGTCCAGTCAGAATAAGCCGCTGAAAATTGCCCCCATTATCTTTCCTGAGCCTATCTTTGATGAGGCAGTTTACCCCAAGACCAAGGCTGATTTGGATAAGCTGGGCGCGGCATTATCTCGAATAAGCGAGGAAGACCCTACCCTTCGGGTGCGTCGGGAGGCGGATACCGGTGAGACCCTTCTTTACGGAATTGGTGAAACCCAGCTTGAAGTGGCCGCCGACAAGATGCAGCGTAAATTTGGCGTCGGTGTCAGACTGGAGACCCCCAGGGTCCCCTATAAAGAGACCATTACCGCACCCGTCGCCACCGCTGAGTATAAGCACCGGAAGCAAAGTGGAGGTCATGGCCAGTACGGACATGTCCTGCTGGCACTGGAACCTTTGCCCCGCGGCAGTGGTAATGAGTTCGGGCAGAAGGTAGTCGGTGGTAGCGTACCCAAGAACTACATTCCCGCCGTGGAAAAGGGGTTTCAGGAAGCGGTGCAGGACGGGGTGCTGGCGCACTACCCGGTGGTGGATGTCAAGGCAACTTTGTATGACGGGAGCTACCATCCGGTTGATTCTTCCGAAATATGTTTCAAGATTGCCGGGGCACAGGCGATGAAGAAAGGATTGGCCCAGGGACAGCCCATTTTATTAGAACCGATAATGAATATCAGGATAACCGTACCCGGTGACCTCACTGGTGATATTATCGGCGACCTTAATACCAAGCGCGCCCGGGTGCAGGGGATGAACCCGGAGGGCGACGTCAATATTATTGAGGCTCAGGTGCCACTGGCTGAGGTGCTGCGCTACGCCATTGACCTGAAGTCAATGACTCAGGGGAGAGGGAGCTACACTGTGGAATTTAGTCACTATGAAGAGGTGCCCGCGCACGTTAGCCAGAAGATTATCGCCGAAAAATCAGCCGAGAAGACCTAGCCACAGCCAGTGCTCTAACTAGGTGGGTCTTATTTCCTGCCGCATAAACAGCACGTAGCTGATGGCAAAGCAAATCGCGCTCAGGCTGACCAGGCTGGTAATGTGGGGCCAGACGAGGAGAATACTCTGGCCGAGACTGAGGGGATTGGGTATCATATAGGCCGCTTGACTCGTGCTTACCATCCCCAGACTTCGCACTAAGGGGACTAGTAACACCATAGTCGCCTCCTGAAACAGGATGTTCGGGGAAATCCGCGTTATCATCTGCTGCAATTCCGCATTGCGCACCAGTTCCGCCGCAGAGGCATCGGTAGTAGAAACTATGGCATTGGCGATAGACGGCGCAATCAAAAGGATAAAGATGCTGAAAAATAACCAGAGAGCCAGCGAGAACAACAGAGAGGCAGCTACTCTCCGAAATACTACCGAGAAAAGGATAGCCAGACCCATCCAGAAAGCCCCGTAAATAATGGTGAGGAAAAGATAGAAGAAGAGCCTGATGATTTCTTCCGCCGTTGGCGGCACCCCAATCATACTCAGACCATAGCCCGCAGTCACCAGCAGCATGGTCGCCACCATTATCGACAGGGTAACTACCCCCGCCAGGAATTTCCCGTTAATGACGCTATCCCGGAAGACAGGCTGCGCCAGGATTCGGCTCAGCGTGCCGCCGGCCCGCTCGCTATTGATGGCATCAAAACCCAGAGCGATGCCGATTATCGGCACCAGCAAAGCGACGAGGTAAGTCAGCGACGGGATTACGTTTCCCGAAGTGGTAAAGAGACCCAAAAAGACAATCCCTTCCGGCAGGCTTGCCCCACGAATCCCCTGCGAGGCACCCACCAGTCCGGCAGCACTAACCAAAAACATCAGGATAAATAAGGCGATAAATCTGACACTGGTAAAATAGTCAGCCAGTTCTTTACGTAAAATAGCCGTCATCGATTTAACTTACTCCTCACGAAAATACCTCATGTAAATATCATCCAGCGAGAATTCCTGTATCTTCATTTGAATCAGCGGGAAATCGTTTTGCACCACCGCTTTTGATATTGCTGCCCGTAAGTCAGCATCAGTGCTGACCAGAAGGATATTTTCCTGAGCATCTACGGTTATTACCCCCTTAATCCCCCGGATAACATCAATAAGCTCAGGACTCGGCTGGACTGTCTCCACTTCTATCTGATAGCGGCCTCCCGCCAAAGCTTCTCGACCCAGTTTGTCGATAGCACCCTCAATCACCATTTTGCCCTTGGATAGTATGCCGATGCTGTGACATACCCTTTGCATCTGGTACAACTGGTGCGAACAGAGCACCACCGTTGTCCCCATTTTGGGCAGACCAGCTACCATGTCAAGGATTTGGTTAATCCCTTTCGGGTCTAACCCCGCCGTCGGCTCGTCAAAGAAGACTACCTTTGGCTTTTTGATTAAGACATCAGCTATTCCCAGGCGTTGCTTCATCCCCCGGGAGTATTTGCCCACCGTCTTCTCTCTCTTGCTATTCGGGCCAACCTGCTCCATTATCTCGGCGTCAGTCAGACCTACCGTCTCCAGCACCTCGTCAATTCGCTTATTAGCTTCGTCATAGCTGATATTATTTAAGTCGGCAATAAACCGCAGGTTTTCTCTGGCGGTGAGGTTATCATAAAAGCCCACCTTTTCCGGCAGATAGCCGACCAGGCGCTTCACCTTAAGCGGCTCTCTGGTAGGATTAAACCCGTAGACCCAAGCGCTACCGGAGGTAGGCTCAGTCAGTCCCATCAGCATGAGAATGGTCGTCGTTTTGCCGGCGCCGTTGGGACCGAGCAAGCCGAATACCTCATTTTCTTTAACGTGCAGATTGAGGCAGTCAACTACCGTAGCGCTGTCATACCTTTTGGTCAGGTCCTGTGTTTCGATGGCAAACTTTTCACTCATTGACTACCGCCGACTAAACCGCATAAAGATGAACACCAGGCCAATAATGACAATGACTATGATGCCTATTCCAACCCACCCCCAGATGGTAGGCGTTTCTACCGTAACCCTGATACTAAGCGTGTCAGATGTAGCCTGCACTCCGGAGGCTCTGAGGATAATCACGTAATCCCCGGCAATAGTTTCCGGTGGTGGCTTTATATTTATATCTAAGGTTTGAGTATCGAGAGCCTCTAATGAATCCACTTTGTCTGGCTTGAACTCAATGGCCCACCCTCCCGGTTTTTCCGAAGAGAAGTTGACTTTATCAATCGGTGCCGTGCCCAGGTTTCCTACTTGTATCGAGAAATAGTTATCCCTACCGGCAGTGGCGGTGGTGTTATAACGCTCTCCAGCCGGAGCGAGAAGTAGATTATATCTCGCCGTGATTACCGCCGTAAGCTCAAGGGAATCCTTCAAGTCGCCGGAAACGGCTTCCAGAATTATCTTGTATTCTCCAGGCTCGGGCAAGGGCCAGAAGGGCGCCTTGGCGACGAGTCTAGTTTTATCGGTATAGGCAACTCCCCCCGGCTTGAGGTCGATAGCCGATATGTGCTTTTCCTTTTCAAACTGTGGCGTCATATAGGCTTCCCAGCCCTGGGGCGCCTTGGGCGCCAGCTCAAAGGAACGGGATTCACCCAGCATCTCCCCGACAAATTTAAACTCTACCTCTAAAACAAAATCCGCTCCGGCAATCGCCTCTATTCTAGGGTGTATCGCCCTCATCTCAATTGTTTCCTCTCTCTCCAGGATTTTTACGGTAACCCTGATATCAATCTTCTCTGTGGAAGCTTGCTCTCCCGAGGCGCTGAGGGAAACAAAGTAATCACCAGCCGCGGTTCCTTCCGGCACATTTATATTGGCATAAACTCTTTCATTATCAAAAGCCGCTAAAGAAGCCAACCTTGGCGGGTCGAACTTAATCGTCCACCCCTCCGGTGTCTCGCCAGAGAAAGAAATTTTATCAACCGCCGCTTCACCCGGATTTTCTAAATCGACTCGGAAATCCTTATCCCTGCCCGATATGATTATCATATCATAGCGTCCGTCACTTGGCGTGAGGGTCAGCTCGTATTGTTCTTCCTGGGCAAAGACACTACCCAGCGGACTAACCGCCATCAGGCTCACCAGCAAAAGACAGAGTACTCTCACTATTTTCATTACTTCACCACCTCATTGTAATTTTTGGAATTTAACATACGACGTTTGATAATACCACAAATCAAAATTAAAATTCAAGCTCTAGCTGAGATTGTTTAACAACCTATCCCCCTTAGCCCCCCTTCCCTTAGGATATATGGTAACCTCACCCTCTTTGTCCCCCTCTCCTTATCAAGGAGAGGGGGATTATTTATAGAAGGGAGGGGCTTCGCCCCTCTAAAACTCCCCGAAACTAGGTTTTGTTTGCATTTGGCTGTTAGCCTCTCTATAATGCTCTAACGAACAGGAGGTTTACCATGTTTAGTTTCAAGGTCTTTGCTAGAACTTTTCCTGCTATTTGTATCATTGCTGGTGCTTTTATGCTTTTTGTTGGCAATGCTCAGGCTGGTTGGTTTCTTCTTTTGATGGGTTTCATTTCATTCGTAATAGCACT
>DAOUZD010000126.1 GCA_030665795.1 Dehalococcoides sp. | reverse complement strand
GGGAATTCCTGATTCGGTGCTGACGCCGGCACCGGTGAAGACAATTATCCTTCTGGCATCGGCAATCAGGTCAGCCACCCGGTCGGTAAGGGTTTCTAAATTTTGCCTGTCCATCTGCTCAACCAACCTCAAGCTCTCATTGAATTACATCGGCATTCTTTCGGTTCCAGCCCGCAGCTTAGCCGCCTTTCTCGGTGCAGCAATCCAGAAGGCGATGCAGGCCAAGCCGAAGCATACCATGGAGAGAATGAAGGCACTAGTATAACTACCGGTGGTGTCATAGATATAGCCACCGAGCCATGGGCCAATGACGCCACCTATTCCCATCCCAGTAAGTAATAGTCCGGCAATGGCGCCGAAGTGTTTTCCGTGAAAGATGTCGGCGGCACCAGCCGTCAGGGTGGGTGTGTAAATTGCACCCCCATAGCCAAAGCAGATGGCATAGAGATAGAGGAGCCAGGGCTGGGAGGTATCCTTAACCGAAATCAGGGCAACTAAAGCACCGATGGCCAGGATGGCTATCAGCGTAACCGTTATCTCTCGGCCAATCAAATCGGATATGCCTGCGGAGAGTTGCCCTGCGACCATAGAGATGCCGTAGAGGGCGAAGATTGAGGCAGCGAAAGTGCTGCTGTATCCCACGTCTTCAGCGAATTTGACCTGATGGGCTATGACCAGATAGGTGCCGATGCCCCAGAAGAGAAAGTAGGACAGCATTAAGAACCATAGCTGGTAAGTTCTAATGGCCTGTCGCAGCGTCCAGTCGTGTAACGCAAGATTCTTGACCGCGGCTGCCTCTGAAGTTGTGCCTTTGGTGGCGGATAATTCCTCAACCCCGTAAGCCCTCAGGCCTTTGTTCTCCGGTCGGTAGTGGAAAAAGAGGAGGTAGAGGGGCAGGAGGGGCACAACCAGTGTGCCCGCCAGAACAAAATAGGCATGATGCCAGCCCACCCGGGATATGGCGAATTCGGCGAACAAGCCGTAGGTGAAACTAAGACCGGCCCCAATCTGACCCAGTCCTATTGCCAGCCCGCGTCTCCTGGCGAACCAGTTTGCCAGCGTCGGAGCGAGGAGGGGCCAGCCGCAACAGGCAGTCCCGATGGGCATCAGGATGCCGATGAGCAGGTAAAAATGCCACAACTCACGGGCAAAGGCACAGCCGGCGGTCGCCAGACCGAGAATAATAACGCCTATCGGCATGAGCCGGTGCGGCTTCCAGCGGTCACCCAGACTACCGGCTACCGGCGCGACGAAGCCATAAATGAGGAGGTTCAGTGACAGCATGAAGGCGGTGCTGCCACGGCTCCAGCCGAACTCGTCCAGAATCGAGGGAAAGAAGACCGAGAAGGAGTGCCTGATGCCGTAAATTAGCATCATGCTGATGGCAGTAATGCCGACAATAACCCAACCGTAGAAAAAGCGTGGACGTCTGACCATCTTCAAGTCTTCCTGCTGAATTCGGGCCAATGTGGGAGCATCGAGGCGTATCTCACCATCGGAAGTTTTTACCTTGCTCCAGCCTGGCTAATCTTAACTGACGTCGGTTACCAGCGTCAAGCCCACTCCAATGAATAATACTTGCTAAAATAGGTCACTTCGGAGTATAGTTTAACGGATGTGTTCGCAAATGGTGTCAGATTTGGAACTTTTTATTCAGCCTAGTGCTTTATCACTATTGACCAGAGTCAACCATTTTCTCACTGAACAGGGTATAAAGTCGTATCTTATTGGCGGCCTGGTGCGTGATAGGCTGCTGGGGCGAGACACGGCGGATATTGATATTGCGGTCAGTGCCGATGCGCTGGAAGTGGCTCCCAAAGTAGCCAACGCGTTTGGTGGTAAGTATGTTTTGCTGGATGAGGTAAACAGAATAGGCAGGGTGATACTCAGTGACGAGAGTGCCAAATGGGAGTTAGATTTCTCGACGCTTCAAGGTAGCCTTGAGCAAGACCTGGCGCGACGCGATTTCACCATCGATGCCATGGCCATTGACCTTGAGAAGGCTATTCAATCTCCGGTACTTATCGACCCGTTTGGAGGCCAGAATGACCTTCGTCAGGGTATAATTCGAGCCGTTGCCGAGACTGCCTTTCCTTCAGACCCGGTCCGCCTGCTGCGGGCGGTGCGATTAGCCGCTGAGCTTGGTTTCAGAATTGAGAGCCAGACCGAGACGCTAATTCAACGCTACTCCCATCTCATTGCCAGTGTCGCCGGGGAGCGGGTAAGAGAGGAGCTGCTTCGGCTGTTTGCCATGTCTCGGAGCGGTCAGTTTTTGACTTACCTTGATGAGCTGGGTTTACTCACCGCCATATTTCCAGAACTGGTTCCGACCAAGGGGGCCGAGCAACCCAAGGAACATTTCTGGGATGTTTTCCGTCACTCAATACAGACCGTAGCGGCCGTTGATTTTCTGCTCCGGCAGGGAGACTGCGAGTATGCTGATGATGAGGTGCTGGCGGCAGTCCCCTGGTCAGCCGAACTGAAGCAGCACTTTGACCAGGAGGTTAGTCATGGCAGTACCCGAAAGTCGTTGCTCAAACTGGCGGCGCTGCTCCATGACCTTGCCAAACCGCAAACGAAAACGATTGAAGAAAGCGGTCGAATACGTTTCTTGGGGCACGCCAAAGAGGGGGCAACGATAGCGATTGCTATTCTGGAAAGACTGAGGTTCAGCACCAAGGAAATAAAGCTGGTGGAGGTTATGGTGAGATATCACCTGCGGCCGACACAGATGAGCCATGAAGGACTTCCCTCCCGTCGGGCGATTTACCGTTACTTTCGTGACGCGGGAGAAGCGGGCATTGATATTCTTTTCCTGAGTCTGGCCGACCATTTAGCCAGCCGGGGTCAGTACCTAGACCTGGCGCAATGGCAGGAACATGCGCAATTGGTGGACTATGTCTTGGCGCGGCGTTTTGAGGAAGAGAGCCTGACGGTGCCAGCGAAACTGATTGACGGGCATGATTTAATGGATAAATTTGGTCTCAGCCCGGGACCCAAGATTGGGGAAATCCTGGAGGCAGTGCGTGAGGCACAAGCCGCCGGGGAAGTGACTACTCAAGAGGAGGCTTTCGCTTGTATTGAGCATTTATTGGCTTCATCCTCCTCGAAAAATAAGTAGCTTCAGGTAAAAAATGACGAGAAAAAATACACTGGTCTTGATGATTATATTAGCCCTCTTTGCCTTCGCCGTCAGCGCGCTTATTTACCCTTTGTGGGGCAGGGACGCAATGCGGCTGGGTCTTGATTTGCAGGGTGGCATCCATATGGTTTATCAAGCTGACTTCTCCGAGGTAGAACCGGGCAAAGAAAGTGAAGCTATCGATGGTGCTATCGCCGTCATTGAGCGGAGAATAAATATTCTGGGCGTAACTGAGCCGGTAATACAAAAGCAGGGAGCCGACCGCATTCTGGTGGAGTTGCCCGGCATCAGTGAAACTGAGAAAGCCAAGAGGCTAATCGGTCAGACGGCACTACTTGAGTTTCGAGAACTGGTGATTAATGCCGATGGCGAAGCGGAGTGGGTATCGGCGACTGCCGTCGTTAACGGGCAGGAGAAGGTACTGAGCAGTGCTTACTTCAAAGAGAATACCTACGTTACCACGGATGATTTCGGCGGGGTACTCTTGATTTTTGAGTGGAACAGTGAGGGGAGCGAACTATCCGAGCAAATAACCGGGCGTATGATTGGTGAGCCGCTGGGTATTTTCTTAAGTGGTGCGCCTTTGTTGGGCGATGATGGTGAACCGATTGCACCCATTGTCCGTTCCAAGATTACCGACC
>DAOUZD010000051.1 GCA_030665795.1 Dehalococcoides sp. | reverse complement strand
AATTTGTAGCCTTTGTGGTAATCAAATTTCTCTACGGCCCTGATTAGTCCAATATTCCCCTCTTGAATGAGGTCGAGGAGTGACATCCCCCGCCCGATATGTTTTTTGGCGACGCTGACTACCAGACGCAGATTGGCTTCGATGAGGTGTTTTTCCGCTTTCTCAGCCTCACGCTTGATGTCATCCTGATAGGCTTGGAACTGCCTTTCATGGGCCCGGAGGGAATTAACAAAATCGGTGTCTGTCACCAGTTTTTCTATGTCAGCCAGGGTGATGCTGTCTCCGATAGCATCGATGACCTCTCCGGGCAGCAGGTTACTGTCTAGTGACAGCTTAATCAGGAACTGCTCGGTCTCATGCGGGGGCATGCCTGTCCGGTAAGCGATATCCTGGACTAATTGCTGCTTTATCTCACCATCAATGCTTTCCTGTAATTTAGGATTGGTGATGCTCTCGATGAAACCGGCGGTGGGAGTAAGGCTAAGCTCCTGTTGAAGGATATGGATGGTAGTGGACGCCTGGTGAAGCTCATCGAGGATGGTGAGTATTACCTCCGTTGCTGAGGGGGACCTGCTGTGCTTTTCCAGGTAACCCTGCTTGATGTCTTTGATACGTTTGCCCTTCTCCATCTTTCTGGCGAGCACCTTTTCATCCTTGGCGGTGAGAAGGTGCACCCGGCCAATCTCGTGGAGGTACATGCGGACGGGGTCGTCTATAACCTCTTGTTCCTCTAATTGTGCCAGCGAGGCTTGTAGCCCCGAGTTTAACGCTGGCTCGGGCTCGCTTTTTAGCTCTTTACCAGGATATAGCTCCTCTCTCATCCGCTCACCCTGGGGGAACGGGGTTGAGTGTTCATTATCTTCTAAGCTCATTTCCTCACCCCCTTTGCTCCTGAGTGCCGCTGACCTTTTGATTGAAAGACTTCTCTCAATTGAACAGCGCCTTCTATCCCTAGTTCTTGAAGTTTGGTTAGCTCGGCGGCGGTGCCTCCTGACTCCGCCTCTAAGGCAAATATCTGCTCCCTTTTTGTCTCCAGGTTATGGAGGAATTCCTCGCGTAGCCGGAGCACGCAATTGCTAAAGATGTGTCTGCGCTCTGTCTCACCAGTGGGAGGCAGGCTCTTGCTGGCAAGGTAGTCAAGATGGTCGTGAATGATGCGGTCAAGTTTCTCCTTGAGCGACGGGAGGTCATCAGCTTCTTTTAAGGCGATGAAGATTTCACGGTTCTCGCTGTTTCTGAAGTAGTCCAGGAGAAGCTCTCCGGTGCTGTCTTTGAGCTCGGGGTACTGGAGCAGGAGGGCCAGACAGTATTCCTCAATAGGACTGGACACAAGTGGTTTTACCGCTGAAGTAACAGCTTCCTGCTTTGACTCTTTGAGGTTGCGTCCCGTCCGGCGGAGCTTAATTTTACCCAGGGCCGTTTCGATAGTTTGCTCGCTGACTTTAACCAGATGAGCCAGTTTCTGTAAGTAGTGGGCTTGACGCACCGGGTTCTTTATCTCAGCAATAATGGGCAGGAGTTTATCTACCGTCAGCGATTTGCCCCTCGCGGTATTGAGGTCAACTTCAGCGGTAGCTGTATCGAAGGTAAAATCGATAATGGGCAACGCCTCATCCAGCAGGTGCTGCCAGGTCCGGGTATCGTCTCTGATTACATCGTCAGGGTCTTTGCCCGCGGGCATGATAATAACCTTTACCGCGGCGCCGAGGATGTTTTCGTAGCCTACGCTGCGTAGCGTGGCTTCCTCCCCGGCAGCGTCGGCATCAAGAGCCAGAGCTACATTTCCGGTCAGTCTCTTGAGCATACTGACCTGTTTGTCGGTAACCGAGGTCCCCATGGCGGCAACTACATTCTTGAATCCATTCTGGTGGGCAGTGATGACATCCATGTAACCCTCTACAATTACTGCCGTATCCTGCTGTCTGATGGCGGCGGCAGCCAGGTCGATGCCGTACAGGATGCTGCTCTTATCAAAGAGTGGTGTTTGGGGGGAGTTAACATACTTGGGCAGTGAATCATCGAGTACCCTGGCCCCGAAGCCGGTGATGTGTCCTTTGCTGTCACGGATAGAGAACATTAACCGGTTGCGAAATCGGTCGTGTGTTTTTTTGTCATCGGCTTCTATTATTAAGCCGGCGGTTAACAGTTCATCCTCGGTATAGCCTTTTTCCAGCAGATATTGCTTCAGGGATTCCCAGCTGTTCAGGCTGAAGCCCAACTGAAAGTCAGCCACGGTTTTTGACGAGAACCCCCGGCTTAGCACATAATTTCTTGCTCTTTCCGCCGCCGGGGAGTTTAGCAGTAAATTATGAAAATACCGGGCAGCCGCCTCATTAACCTGATATAACCTTTCCCGCTCATCTTTACCCGTTTGCGGCTCAAACTGTGACGGTATTTTAACGCCTGCCCTCTCGGCAAGTAGCCTCAGGGCGTCACCAAAGCTGGTGTTATCCCTTTTCATAACAAAGGAGAAGACATCACCACCGGTATTGCAGGCGCCGAAGCAGTGCCAGCTCTGCTGTTCAGGATAGACGAAGAAGGAAGGGTGTTTCTCGCTGTGAAACGGGCATAGAGCCCTGTAGGTTCGCCCGGCTTTGGTTAGGGTGGTATGTTCACCGATAACCTCGACGATGTCTATTTTTTGCTTTACCTCGTCTATAATACCCATCTTCTTGGCTTAACCTGTTATTCTTCCCTTTGCTCCTTTTTTCTTCAGCCTACCCTTGAAGGTTGATTATCTGGCCGCAGCCTTGATTAGCGATAGTTTCTCAGCCAGCCTCAGTGCATACTGGTCAGTCATACCGGCAATATAATCAACTACCCTTCGCGCTTTCTCATCACGATAGGAGCGGTATTCCGCTGGCAGCTTACCTTCGTGCTCGTTGAAATAATGATACAGTTGACGGATTACTTCTCTTCCCCTCTCCGCTTCCTTCTGGGCGGAGCGCAGGTTATATACTTGCTTAAACAGGAACTGGCGCAGGGTATTTGTTGCTTCCAGGACCGGAGGGCTCGTGGTTATAATCGGCTTGTCCCGTGTGTTATCATAACCAGTTATTGACCAGGAGCGGTCGATAATATCGCAGACCATCGTGTTGATGCGTTGTGAGTGAGAGTGGCCCAGCACGGTGGTAGCTGAGAGGGGTAAGTCATCCCCGGTAATCATGCCTGCTCTTATCGCGTCCCCAATATCGTGGTTGATATAGGCAATAATATCAGCGATTTTACACACCTCACCCTCGTATGTGTTTACCTTTCCCAGGTCCTGCCCGAGAACAGCTACCTTTGTCTTGGAGTGGTTGACAATGCCATCCCTCACCTCCCAGGTAAGGTTGAGCCCCTGGCCGTCATTTTCGAGAAGGTCAACAACCCTCAGGCTTTGCTCGTTATGCCTGAACCCCTCGTAGTAGAGCTCGTCCAGGACATCCTCACCGACATGACCGAAGGGAGTGTGGCCCAGGTCATGGCCCAGGGCGATTGCCTCTGTTAAGTCTTCGTTGAGATTCAAGGCGCGGGCAATGGTTCGGGCTATCTGGGAGACCTCAAGGGTGTGGGTAAGCCGGGTAACGTAGTGGTCACCGAGGGGAGCGATGAATACCTGCGTCTTATGCTTGAGGCGGCGAAAGGCCTTGGAGTGAATAATACGGTCCCGGTCGCGCTGAAAGCAAGTGCGTATCGGACACGGCTCCTCATATTTAAGCCTTCCCCGTGACAGTCTCCCTCTTGTTGCATAGGGGGAAAGACTTTCCTCTTTTTCTTCAGTTAGCTGTCGAATATTGAGCCGGCTAATCACTGGAGTCTAACTTCTTCTCCGCTTTAGCAATTATCTCTCTGGTGATACCAATCATATCCGGGCTTACCGAGACTGAGGTGATACCCCACTTCACCAGCTTCTCAGTGAGTTCAGGGTATACTGATGGCGCCTGTCCGCAGATGGAGGAGGTAACGCCCATGCTCTTTGACACCTTAATTACCCTTTCCAGAGCAATGAGTACCGCCTCGTTTCGTTCGTCGAAGGTTTTGGCTAGCTTCTCACTGTCCCTATCAATGCCCAGGATGAGCTGGGTCAGGTCATTTGAGCCAATGGATATGCCATCAATACCGACCTCGAGGAATTTCTCGATAAGAAAGATGTTAGACGGCACCTCCACCATCATCCACAGCTTGAAATCAGGGGAGCGCTTAAGCCCGTGGTCTTCCAGGATTTTCTTTGTCTGGGCCAGTTCATCAACCGTCCGTACAAACGGAATCATGACCCACAGGTTCTGGTAGTGTTCCCTTACCCTTTTTATTGCCTCTATTTCTAGCTCGAACGTGCCAAGGTCGGTGATATATCGTGATGCTCCTCGGTAGCCAATCATGGGATTCTCTTCCATCTCTTCATATTCCTGACCGCCGGTGAGTTCCCTGTATTCGTTGGTCTTAAAGTCGGTAGTACGGTAGACTACGGGGCGGGGGGCGAACGCTTTGGCAAAGGTATTAATACCTTTATAGAGCCGCTCAACAAACTCCTTGCCCCTCTTCTGGCTTATCATGTAGCGGGGGTGTTCACCAATCTGGGCAACCATGAATTCGGCGCGGAGCAGGCCAACACCATCTACATTATGCGTTGCCACCCTTTCGGCTAACTCGGGCTGAGCCAGGTTTACATAAACTCTAGTCTTCGTCTTAATCTTCTCTTTATAGGTATCAGTCGCCTCTTCCTTGATAGCTACCCTGCCTTCATAAATCTTGCCTGTTGAACCATCTACACTGATTATCTGTCCCTCAGTCAGTATAGAAGTGGCCTGTCCGGTACCAACAACACAGGGGATGCCAAGCTCTCGGCTGACAATGGCGGCGTGTGCCGTTCGGCCTCCACGGTCGGTGACGATAGCAACTGCCCGTTTCATTGCGGGCACGAAGTCAGGAGTCGTCATTGCGGCAACCAGAATATCACCGCTTCTTATCCTGTCTATCTGAGAGGCATCAGAAACTATCCTGACCGGCCCTGATGCCATACCGGGACTGGCGGGCGCTCCTGATATGAGTATCGGGGCGGTGATTTCAGGTGCTGCTGCTGCTGCGGCTGCTGCCTCCTCCCCGGCCTTAATAGTAGTTACCGGTCGGGTCTGGACGATAAAGATTTCCTGGCCCTCTTTTGCCCACTCAATGTCCTGGGGAAATTGATAGTGCTCCTCTAGCTGTTTTCCCAGCTTGGCCAGGGTGATTATATCAGCGTCACTTATTTTTTGCCGGGCTTGTTCCTCAGGAGTAAGGAGAACCTTAATGTTAGCCTCCTTGCCTTTGGCTGCGTCATTCCTTACCAGTTTCCATTCCTGTGGGGCAATCTTCTTGCTGGTAATTTTTAGCCCGTCTTTACTAATGATATATGTGTCGGGGGTTACATCCCCTGAGACAATCATTTCACCGAGTCCCAGCACCGCCTCGATAGCTATCCTGCTTGTGTCGCTGGTTACGGGTTCCAGGGTAAACATGACTCCAGAAGCCTCGGATTGTACCATTTTCTGGACCGGCACAGCAATGCCGACCTTGAAGTGGTCAAAACCTTGCTGGTGCCGGTAGAAGATGGCTCGCGGTTCAAAAAGGGATGCCCAGCATTCGTGTACCGCAGCTATTACCTCCTCTTCACCGTTTATGTTGAGGAAGGTGCTCTGCTGACCGGCAAAGGAGGCTTCGGGCAGGTCTTCAGCAGTGGCTGAGGAACGCACCGCAACCAGACCCCCACCTATCTTTACGTAGGCATCCTTAATTTCCCGGGCTGTTTCCGGTGGCATGGGGGCATTCATAATCACCTGTTTGACTTCAGCCGCAATTTGTCGGAGCTGTTTGCTATTGTCGGTGTCCAGTGGTTTTATCAGATGGCGGAGTTTGTCGGTGATTTTTGACTTTTCCAGGAAGTCGAAGTAGGTGTTGGCGGTTACGATAAAACCGGGGGGAACGGGGATGTGGGTGTTGGTCATTTCACCTAGATTTGCCCCTTTACCGCCAACAGAGGCCACATCCTCTTTGGTGACCTCATTGAACCAGACAACAGCCCTCTGACCT
>DAOUZD010000170.1 GCA_030665795.1 Dehalococcoides sp. | reverse complement strand
CGGAACCATTGTCGCCACCTTAGGTCTTAAAAACACCTTTACCGGCGACACCCTATGTGACGCCTCCCAGCCAGTGCTCCTTGAATCGATACGTTTCCCTGAGCCAGTGCTCTCGATTTCCATCGAGCCAAAAACAAGAGCAGACCAAGATAAAATGGGGGGAGCCTTGCAAAAACTGACCGAAGAAGACCCTACCTTCAAGGTAACTTATAATGAGGAGACCGGACAAACGGTTATCTCCGGTATGGGTGAGCTGCACCTGGAGGTCATTGTTAACCGGTTAATCAGCGAATTTGGGGTGGGCGCTAAAGTAGGTAAACCTCGGGTTGCCTACAAGGAGACGATTACGGTACCGGTACAAGCGGAAGGAAAATTTGTTCGGCAAACCGGCGGGCACGGCCAATATGGACATGTCTGGCTTGAGCTTGAACCGATGAAGCGCGGCAGCGGCTTTCAATTTATTGACCACATTAAAGGGGCTACGCTACCAAGACAATATATCCCGGCCGTTGAGATTGGCATTAAAGAGGCGATAGAAACCGGGGTACTGGCTGGCTATCCCGTGGTTGATATTAAAGCCACCCTTTATGATGGTAGCTATCACGATGTTGACTCTTCAGAACTGTCTTTTAAGATGGCGGGTTCAATGGCACTAAGAAAAGGTGTCACGAAGGCCAAACCCGCTCTTCTGGAGCCGATTATGAAGCTGGAAGTGGCCACACCAGAACAATTTCTGGGTGATATCATCGGTGACCTCAATGCCAAGAGAGGACACATCGAGAATATCGAAGCTCAGGGTGAAATGTACATTATTCATTGCTTTATACCATTAGCGGAGACCTTCGGCTATGCTACCAGGCTCAGGTCGCTCACCCAGGGTAGAGCGACCCATTCTCTGGAATTCTATCAATATAAGCAACTACCCGCAGAATTGACCGATGAAATTACGGAACAAGCGGTGGGTAAAAGATATGGCTAAACAGAAGATTCGTATCAAGTTAAAGGGTTTTGACCATAAGATAGTCGACCAATCGGCCGGGCAGATTGTGGCGGCAGTTGAGCGTACCGGGGCGGTCGTGGTGGGGCCAGTGCCGCTGCCCACTCATATTAAGAAGTTCAGCGTTATCCGCTCCCCGTTTATTGATAAAGACTCACAGGAGCAGTTTGAGATGCGAACCCATAAGCGTATCATTGATATTGTCGAGACGACTTCGAAAACGATAGACGCCTTAACCAAACTGAACTTACCTTCCGGGGTGGAAATAGATATTAAGCTATAAGAACTACTCTCAGAGAGCTAAAGAGATGACTCAAGAAATTATCGGCAAAAAACTGGGTATGTCCCAAGTATTCGGAGACGATGGCAAAGTGGCGGCGGTAACCGCCATCGAGGCCGGGCCATGCACGGTGACCCAGGTGAAAACGGTAGATAAAGATGGCTACAATGCCATTCAGCTTGGCTTTGGTGTGACCAAACGACTCAAGTCCCCCCAGCGAGGGCACCTCAAAGAAGCAGGACAATTTAAGTATCTTCGAGAATTCACATTAGATAATAGTAAAGAGGTTGAGGTGGGGCAAAAGATTGATGTCAGTCTGTTTAAGGCCGGTGACCTGATTGACATCACCGGGGTATCGAAGGGGAAGGGCTTTGCCGGTGTGGTCAAACGCTACCACTTTGCCGGCGGACCCAAAACGCACGGGCAATCTGACCGACACCGTGCCCCAGGCTCTATCGGCGCCGGCACCTCTCCCGGTAGGGTACTTAAAGGATTGCATATGGCGGGACACATGGGAAACCGACGAGTGACGGCTTGTAATCTGGAGGTATTTGAAGCTGACCCAGCCCGTAATCTGCTGCTGGTCAAAGGAGCCGTACCCGGGGGCAGGAATGGTTTATTATTGATAAAGAAATCAGGCAGGGGGGAGTAAGAGAGTGCGCATCCCAGTCTATAGCCTTACTGGAGAAGTGGTGGAGCATATTGAAATAAGTGACCAGGTTTTTGCCGTGCCGTTCAACGAGGCAGTGGTGCACCAGGCAATGGTCAGGCAGCGGGCAAATGCCCGCCAGGGAACAGCTTCAACCAAAACCAGGAGTGAAGTTTCGGGTAGTAGTCGGAAATTATTTCGGCAGAAGGGCACCGGTTTCGCTCGGGCGGGCAACCGGCGGTCTCCGCTGCGTCGGGGAGGCGGCATTATTTTTGGCCCCAAACCAAGGGACTACCGACAAGCCATGCCGAAAAAGATGCGCCAATTAGCCTTAAGATGCACTCTCTCGGCAAAGGTTAGAGATGAAGAGCTAAAGGTTATCGCCGAACTGAAATTAGAACCAAAGACGAAGCAGATGGCCCAGATTTTGACCGACCTCCAAGTGGATTCCTCAGCTCTTATTATTACCCCTGAAGCGGAGGAAAACGTCATTAAATCAGCTCGTAATCTAAAGGAAATTAAGACAATGCCGGCGAATCTACTCAATGTGCTTGACATCCTCTCCTATAAGATGCTATTGATGACAGTATCAGCAGTACGGAAAGCAGAACAAATCTGGGGAGAAAGACTGGCGCCAGAGGTGAAACATGCACCTGTCTGAGGTATTACGCCGTCCGTTGATAACCGAGAAAAATGCCATACTGCAAGCGCAAAATAAATACGCTTTTGAGGTAGCGAAAGAAGCGAACAAGCCTCAGATTAAACAAGCGGTGGAAAAAGCGTTTCAGGTCAAGGTGACCGCAGTTAACGTGACCAAGGTATCGGGCAAGACAAAAAGAGTCGGCAAACGACTGGTACAAACTGCGCCCTGGAAAAAAGCGTTTGTCACCCTCAGACCAGGGGACAAGATAGAATTCTTTGAGGGTGTTTAGACTTTATGAAGGAGAAAACTGAGTGGCATTAAAGATATATCGTCCCACCTCTCCCGGCAGACGGG
Source organism: Dehalococcoides sp. (assembly GCA_030665795.1). Next base: position 61 of record DAOUZD010000170.1, on the reverse strand, counting down.
GGATGAGCGGCTCTACCTTTGAAGAAATAACCAAAGATAAGCCGGAGAAATCACTGCTCAT
>DAOUZD010000120.1 GCA_030665795.1 Dehalococcoides sp. | reverse complement strand
GTTTATTTAGGAACGGGACTGCGTTTATTTATGAAGATGGGCGGGTATGCCACTCCACGTATCGCGCAGGTGCTCAAGAAAAAGGGTGGCAACTTAGCAGTACCTTCTGAAGGCTTCTTCGTCAAAGACAAAGAAGGTCCGCTGAAAGAGGGAGAACTAGAACGTGCTGCCAGTTGGGCGAAAGAAGTGACCAACTAGTTCGCTTGAATATGTTAACACACAATTGCCGTAGGCGATATTTTTAGTGCTGATTGCACGAAGGCTTTTCAATTTGGGGCAACTTAGTGACATTCTAGTATGTTGTTGAGTAACCTAAACCCAGAATTGAGCTAGGTGACAAACGTCCGTTTTGTTGCGTGATGAAACTGACCAAGCCAAAAAGTATGATTACCGGACTGGGCTTTAAAGGTATGAGAGGTTAGGCAGGCCCGAAAAAACGGCTAGATTTCGAAATAAAGCTTGTTGACAAAGAAATCGGACAAAATGCCTATTTTGTGATATGTTCGACTTAAAACAGGGCGCACTGGTTCTATACCCTGTCCAATAAGGTTGCCACGCTTAAAACCTAGCTGTCCTGGCGGGTGACTGACCAAATCAACGATAGTATTTTTGCCAACTTTTTGCCAACAAACTTCCCGATACTCAGCATTAAAAGGCGGAATGTTAGACACAAATCAAGGCTATATTGTAGAATATCCGAGACTAAATTGCAGCCGTTGTAATCAAGTGGCATAGTGGCATTGTCACTCTTAATCAGCAGGTTACAGGTTCGACTCCTGTGCGGCTCACGTTCAAACCCACCCTCTTTGACAACATTTTGCCAATATCTTGTGCCTGCGCCATTACAAATACAAAAATGTTAGGATTACCGAATAGCTCTACACGCTGACTTTTAATTAGTGCCCTGCCCCCATTAAACGGAATTCCACCGGATTTTAGAACAGAGTATTAATAATAACACCGATTTCGGCAGAATATGAAGCATGATTTAATACACTTACAGGATGGGTTTTCGGAAGCGAATGGTGAAGACCCAATCACCATAATCCAGGGCCTTTATGTGGAATGAGCGACCACCTGACCTCTGATCAGGGCGTCGGGCAAAATATGATTACGGCTTTGGGAAGAGAAACGGTTTTGGAGAAAGGTTAAGTAACATTACGCTTTTCCGACAATTTAGGTAACAATTCAAGCAACTGTTCAGTACCGGCGTAACCTGGTAATTATTGTGCCGTAGCTAATTTATTAATGTTAATTCAGGCCGACGATATCGCCTCTGCGATTAAATCACCCATTTCCCTGGTACCTACTTTAGTCTTGCCCTCTTCCATAATGTCATAAGTGCGGTAGTTGCGTACCGTCTTTTCTACGGCCTCGTCAATGTATTTCGCCTCTTTCTCCAGACTAAATGAGTGCTTCAACATCATAGCGACGCTTAAAATGGTGGCGATTGGGTTGGCCACATTCTTTCCGGCATGCTTCGGGGCGCTGCCGTGGCTTGACTCATAGAAGCCAAAGGTCGTCCCTTTGATGCCCGAGCCGGCAATCTGCGCTGACGGGAGCATGCCCAGGGAGCCGGCCAGCACCGAGGCCTCATCGCTGATGATGTCGCCAAACAGGTTGCTCATCACCAGGACATCAAATTCCCTAGGCCGTCGTAATAGCCACATGGTGCACGCATCAGCATAGGCATGCTCTAATTCCACATCAGGGTATTCCGGTGCCAGCTCATCGGCAATCTGGTGCCACAGCCTTGAAGACTGAAGGACATTGGCCTTATCAACAGAACACAACTTTTTGCGCCTTGCCCGGGCAAGCTCAAAGCCAACACGGATGATGCGCTCAATCTCCTTTTCTGAATAAAGCATGCTGTCAACGGCCATGCGTCCCTCTCCGGTGCGCCACTGTTTTTTAGGCTCTCCGAAATAGGCACCGCCAGTATTTTCACGGAGCACAATTAAATCAACGTCTCTAACTATCTCCGGCTTCACCGAAGAGCAGTTGACCATCGAGGGGTAGACCTTCACCGGGCGCAAGTTGGCAAAAAGGTTAAATTCCTTGCGTACTAGCAACACAGCGGCATTGGCATACTCCTTTGCACCGGGGTAGTCCCACTTCGGGCCACCGGCAGCCCCGAAGAGTATAGCATCACTCTGGCGACAGATTTTCAATGTCTCTTCTGGTAGCGAGGTGCCATACTTGTCAATAGCCACGCCGCCGATGTCTATATGGGTTAATTCAAATTCGTGCCCATATTTCTTATCAACTGCCTTGAGGACTTTGACTCCCTCGTCAATGATTTCTGGACCGATGCCATCGCCCGGTCCTACAGCAATTTTCCCTTTCATCGCCTTACCTCCTGCGTGATGGTTCATCCGATTGTTTTATCTCAACATAAAGTGAGGACACCACGTCAAAATACTGAATTATGGCATCTGGAATGATGTCTACTCTGTCCACCCCATTTTGAACGAAGAAAACCGCAAAGTCAAGGATTCCGGATCAAACCTAGTTGCAACTGGACAACAGTTTTTTACTCATCTGCCCGCTTGTTTTTTAGTAGCCCAAGGGACAGTACCAGCCTTCATTACCTGTCCGGGCAGCTCCCTCCCAAGTAGCTCCTGCACCATTTTAGCGCCATCAATTAACTTTGAGAGGTCGATGCCAGTGTCAATCCCCATGCTTTCTAACATGTGAACCATATCCTCTGTGGGTATATTACCAGTAGCTCCTGGAGCATAGGGGCAGCCTCCCAGCCCACCTATAGAGCCATCAAAGATAGTAATTCCTTCGAATAGAGCTGCCAATACGTTGGCCATACCGGCTCCCCTGGTGTTATGGAAATGGAGGCGAAACTCAACATCCTTAAATCGACCCCTTAATCTGCTAACCATATCTATTACCTGTGAAGGAGCAGCCATACCGGTAGTATCCGCCAGAGAGACCTCACGTACTCCCATGGTAAGGTATTCCTGAGCTATCTCTTCTACTTTTTGTGGCAGCACCCACCCCTCGAAAGGACAACCAAAAGCAGTGGCAATGCTTCCAGTGACCCTCATTCCATTGTCCAGCGCTATTCTAGCCGCTTCCCTAAATACGCTTAAAGATTCAGCAACGGACATATTAACATTATTTTTATTATGGCTTTCACTGGCTGAAACAACGAGGTTGATTTCTCTAACTCCTGCCTGTAAGGCTCTTTCAACCCCCTTTACGTTGGGGACTAAAGCTGTATAGATAACCCCTTCTTTTCTGGTAATTCCAGCCATAACCTCGCTAGCATCAGCCAGTTGGGGAATAGCCTTGGGATGGACAAAGGATGTGGCCTCAATTCTCTGCAAACCGGTTTCTGATAACTTGTCAATAATCTTAATTTTTTGCTCCGTGGGAATAAGAACAGGTTCGATTTGAAATCCGTCCCTGGGACCAACCTCAACAATTTGAACCCTTGTGGGCAGTTCCATATATTAACCTCCGAGTGATTTCTGAATCAATAGAGCTTCTGTAAGGTTATTGCCTGAACTGGACATTGTTCTAAACAGAGGTCGCAGAGAGTACACTCATCCTCATTGGCTTCGTCAACCACAATCTGAGTCTTATCATCTGCCTGCTTAAATATTCCCACAGGACAAACCCTAACGCAGGTCAAACACCCATCGGCGCTAACGCATTTTCCCCCATCAATGGTAAGCTTAATGAATATCTCAGACATACTATATCCTTATTTATATCCCTTCTTTCAACAGTGCAGGTATCTGTGAGACTTCCTCAGCGACTGTTATCCCGACCTCGCGAAGAAGAGCCATCTTGCAAGAAACAGTATCACTGCTACCGTGAACAATACTGCCGGCATGTCCAAATGATACGCCGGGTATCTCTTCGACAAAGCGTCCAGTTATGAAGGCAACGATAGGTAATCTTGTGCCCTGATGCTGAACCCAACTCGCCAGCTCTGCCTCTAGATTCCCCCCCGGCTCACCAAAGATTAATACCGCTTTGGT
>DAOUZD010000117.1 GCA_030665795.1 Dehalococcoides sp. | reverse complement strand
TACAATATTGACTCCGTCAGGCTAAATTGCTCCGCATTGAGAAAGCCAATCCAGTGGGCAAGTAGTGCGCCGGCGATTCCCGCCATGAAGCAGCCAATAAAGAAGGCGAGCAGCTTATAGTAAAGGAGACTAATGCCCATTACCTCCGCCGCCAGGTCATTATCCCTGATGGCAATGAAGGCCCGGCCCACTCTTGTCCTCGCCAGATTTTTGGCAAAGAAGGTGCAGAGGGCAGCGATACTCAGGATGAGGTAAAACTGACTTGCCTCACTCTTGAAGACAAAACTACCAATAGAAGCATAAGGTACCTTGATACCAACAAAGCCGCCAGTCACCGACCAGTGGTTGATGACCCAGATGATAATAAACTGGGCAGCGATGGTGGTGATGGCCAGATAAAAGCCTTTGACCCGCACTGAGGGAAGACCGAAGATAAGTCCGATGAGTCCGGCAGTAAGCCCGGCACAGATTAATCCCACCAGGAAGGGAAGCTCCAGCCGGTTGGTTAGCACTGCCGCGGTATAGGCGCCCACGGCAATGAAACCGGCATGGCCAATCGATAATTGCCCGCAGTAGCCAATCAGGATGTTCAGTCCGGTGGCGGCGATAAGGGTGATGCCAATCAAGTTGGCTACGCCCAACCAGTAGTTACCCAAATATAACGGGGCAGCAAGGAGGAGAGCCAAAAAGCCGATAAATAATGCCCAGTGGGTTTTGGTGCGCAGAATGGCCATATCTTGAGCATAAGTATAATTTCGAGTTCCACTCGGTAGACCCATTCGACTATATCCTCTCTATGCGGACTTCTCCAAATAGCCCGTAGGGCTTGATAACCATAACAATGATGATGATGACAAAGGGGATAATATCCTTGACTCCAGCCCAAAGAAATGGGGTAAGATAGCCACCACCGAGGCTCTCACAGAGTCCGATTATTGGACCGGCGATAATGGCACCAAGAAAAGAATCCAGACCACCCAGTATCACCACGGAGAAGGCCTTAAGCCCGGTCTCAACCAAACCGTGAGTAATGCCGCCGATGCTGGAGATTAGAATACCGCCGATGGCGGCGACCACACAGGCAACCATCCATGACCGGGAGAAGACAGTGGTCACCGGGATGCCACAGGCTTGAACTGCCATCTGGTCATCAGCTGTTGCCCTCATGGCAATGGCCATCTTATGATAGCGGAAGAACAGGGTTAAGAGAGTAAATACCAGTAAGCAGATACCGGCTACCCAGACATACTCCTGGGAAACTACCGCCGGGCCGATGTGAATGACCTCTATGGGAAACAGGCGCGGTAGTGCATCAACACTCCAGGGCCAGATGAAAGTTACCACTCCCTCAATGAAGTAGCCTATTCCCAGCGTAACTGTAATTAGGGCCAGAATCGGCTGAGCAATGAGCGGGCGCAGAGCAAATCTCTCAATCACCCAGCCCAGAGCCAGAGCAAAGAGGATAACCAGAGGAAAAGCCAGCCAGAGCGGGAACTGGGCCTGCACCAGCATGGCGTAGGTAAACCAGGAGGAAACCAGCACGATCTGCCCCAGTGCCAAGTTAGCCACACTACTGGATTTCCAGATGAGGGCGAAACCAAGCGCAATCAGGGCATAGACCATGCCGACCGCGATGCCGGTAATTAAAAACTGAAGTAACTCAGCCACTTACTATTATACCTCTTTCTAGATATTCCTTACCTTGATGCTGGTGGTAACTACCCCTTTTCTCCCATCGCGATAGGTTACCGGGGCTTTGACATTTATCTCTTTCCCAGCCTCATATATTGCCTCGATTAACTCTTTGTATCGTTCTTCCATAAATTCCCGTCTCAGCTTTCTGGTTCGGGTAAGTTCAGCTTCATCAGCATCAAACTCCTTGTGCAGCAGGACAAATCTCCTGACTCGGGCTGGTTCCGTTAGGTAGCTATTTACTCGCACCAGGTCCTTTTGCACCAGATTGGCCACTTCTTCTTTCTGGGACAGGTCAACAAAGGTAGTGTAGGGAATGCGGTTGCGTTCTGCCCACTTACCTACCATGGCAAAATCTATGTTTAATATCGCCGAGACGAACTCTTTATCCTTACCCCCGATGACCATAGCGTCTTTAATATAGGGACTGAACCTCAGCCGGCCTTCAACATACTGGGGAGCGTATTTGATTCCGGAACTAAGCTGTCCCATATGCTCCAGCCGGTCAATGAACAGCAGGTGTCCATCCTCATCAATATTGACTGCATCGCCAGTACGGCACCAACCATCCACTAGGGTTTCCACCGTTTTTTGGGAATCCTTGTGGTATCCATTGAACAGAGAATTATTCCTAACCAGGAGTTCTCCCTCATCGGTTATCCTGACCTCGGTACCCAGTGCCGGTCGCCCCACACTCTCAAATTTGATTTCCCCTTCGCCGTGAGAGGAAATAAGGCCAGCTTCGGTACTGCCGTAATTCTGTCGCAACTCAATGCCAATGGCATGGATTAGCCGGAAGGTATCCAGACTCAGGACAGAGCTTCCGGTGACGGCAAACCTGACTCGATTCAACCCGAGCTGGTCTTTTAAAGCTCGGAATAAAAGCAGATGCGCACTTCCGTAAAGCGCCCGCCAGAACAGGTTTGGTTTTTTGCCCTGGAAGTTAAAATCCGCAATTTTGTAGCCTACCGGCAGGAACAGGTTATAGACGAAACGTTTCAGGGGATTAGCGTCGAACATCTTTACCTGAATCTCGCTGACCAGGCTTTCCCATTGCCGGGGCCCGTAGATGACGAAGTTGGGGCCAACTTCTCGGGTGTCCTCAGCGACGGTCTCCGGCTCCTCAGGAAAATTCAGCCTTGCCCCACTGAGCAGATGGGGAATGGTGGCGAAAAAGCTGTCTCCCACCCAAGCCGCCGGGAAGTTAGAAATCAAATCATCGTTCTCACTCAGTGGATAGCGGTCGATAAACGCTTGGGCAGTGTTTATCAGGGCTTGGTGAGTAAGCATCGCTCCCTTAGGTAAGCCAGTAGTTCCTGAAGTATAATAAATAAAGGCGAGGTCATCTCCCTTGCCTTTGGTTACATTCTGCTCAAATAAACCGGGGTGCGCTTGCTCATATTCTCTGCCCAGCTTGATTACCTCGGTAAAGGAGGTAAGTATCGGGTCATCGTAGTTCCTCAGTCCCTTGGGGTCCCAGTAAATGACTTTCTTGAGCAAAGGCAGTTCGCCCTTAATTTCAAGGAATTTATCCGTTTGCTCCTGGTCATTGACGATGGCGAACTTGGCGCCTGAATGCTCGGCAACGTATTTCACCTCGGATGGAATCGAGTCAACGAAGATGCCGGTGACAATACCGCCCGCAGCTTGAGTGGCAAATTCCCCCCAGAACCATTCCAGTTCATTATCGCCGATAATGCAGACAACATCACCCGGTTCCATCCCGAGACTGATTAGCCCCAGTGAAAAGTATTTTACCTTCTCGTAGTATTCCTGCCAGCTATACCTCTGCCAGACGCCGAAGTTTTTCATGCACATGGCTGTCCGCTGGCCCCACTTTTCGTAGTTGCGCATGATGAGTTTGGGAATCGTATCCTGGTTGTCCATCGGTATCATGTCACCTCTATTTTGCCTCGAAGATATGCAGGTAGCGCTATTTGTTATATATAGTAAGAGCACTTCCGCCTTGGGAAGTGCTCTGTATAGATTACTTTGGTGGAGTATATTTACTTAGCTAATTATATATATTAAAACCTCCCAAGCGCGCCTTAGTGCGCCTGGTAAAGACGAAGGCAGCTCTCTCCAATATGTGAAGGGCAATCGGCATTACTACCGGTTTTTTGTCCATTAGCTCCATAATCAAATAGTCTATCATAACCAAAATCGGTCTGTCAATATAAATTTTAGCCCACTGGAATCGTTGTCCCGGTCGCCTTGGCGATAAGCTTCCCCTCCTGGTTGGTTACCGTCATTTCAGCGATACTGACCCGCCGACCGCTCTTTACCACCCGACCCTCGGCGATAAGCTCATCACCAACTTTGGCGGCGGCGATAAAATGGATGTTGAACTGAGAAGCAATGCTGGGACGG
>DAOUZD010000032.1 GCA_030665795.1 Dehalococcoides sp. | reverse complement strand
AATCTGCTTGCCCACCAGATGAGAGGCAACGCTGATGATACCATAGCCACCCAGGGCCATCAGGGGAAAAGTATCGCTATCATTACCGCTCCAGACGATGAAATCGTCACTGGTGTCATTGATAATCCTGGCAATTTGCTCCAGATTACCACTGGCTTCCTTTACCCCGATAATATTGTCTATCCGGCTCAGTCTGATAACGGTATCCGCTGACATGTTAGTCACCGTGCGTGATGGCACATTATAAAGGATACAGGGTAAACTGGTGTTCTGAGCCACCGTCTTGAAGTGCTGGTACAGGCCTTCCTGGGTGGGTTTATTGTAGTAGGGTACGACCAACAGGCAGGCATCAACGCCAATTCGCTCCGCCTCCTTGGTCGCTTCTATGGCTTCCGAAGTGCTGTTGCTACCGGTGCCAGCGATAACTGTCCCCCGCCCACTTACGGCTGCCTTTATTTCCCTGAAGAGGCGATACTCCTCCGCCCGGACAAGGGTGGGAGATTCCCCGGTGGTACCGACCACCACCACGCCATCGCTCCCCGAATCGAGCAGGGCTAAAGCTAACTTCGTTGCCTGCCCATAGTCAACCTCCCCCTTCTCATTAAAAGGTGTTACCATGGCGGTCATTAATCTGCCCAATTCTTTCATCTTCTTACCTCCGTGGATTTAGCCAATCCCTTTGAATCATCTCCTCAGCAATCTGGACGGCATTCAAAGCGGCACCCTTGCGCAGGTTGTCAGCGACAATCCACAGGACCAGACCGTTGGGATGAGAAGTATCCCGGCGAATACGACCAACAAAAACTTCGTCGGTACCGGCCGCTGACCAGGGATGAGGATAAAGACTAATCGCCGTATCATCCAGAATCTTGACTCCCGGGGCCTGGGCGAGAATACGCTCTGCCTCATCGGGAAGCATCGGGTGAGAAAATTCCGCATGGACTGCCTCACTGTGCCCGGTAAATACCGGAACTCGCACACAGGTTGCCGAAATGGCGATATCATCAGCATGCATTATCTTCTTGCTTTCTTCCACCAACTTCCATTCTTCTTTAGTATAGCCATCATCCAGAAAAACATCTATCTCAGGCAGCACGTTAAAAGCTATCTGGTGAGGATAAACATGAGGGATGGTGGTCTGTCCCTCCAGCACCTGCCTAGTTTGCACGGTTAGTTCCTCTACCGCTGCCAAGCCAGTGCCGGACACAGACTGGTAAGTACTCACCACAATGCGCTTGATTGGGTTAACCCTGTGTAGTGGACATAGCGCCACCACTATTTGAATCGTCGAACAATTTGGATTGGCGATAATCCCATTATGCCATTCAATGTCTTCGGGATTAACTTCAGGCACTACCAGCGGAACTGAAGGCTCCATTCGAAAAGCGGCACTATTATCGATAACCACCGCTCCTGATTGTGCCGCTAGCGGTGCGAAGTGGCGGCTAATCTCAGCACCAGCGGAGAAAAGGGCAATATCGATGCCTTCAAATGACTCGGGGGCAGTCTCTTTGACTTCAATCTCCTGCTGATTGATTATCAACTTTCTGCCCGCCGAGCGGTCGGAGGCAAAAAGATGAACCGAATTCATCGGGAAATTCCGCTGCACAAGTACCTTGATGAACTCCTGTCCGACCAGTCCGGTAGCACCAACAATCGCTATCTTATACTCTTTCATTGTCTTCTCACAAACCGAGCAAAGTATCCAAACCGTAGGTAAGCCCCTGACGCTTAACCACTTCCTTAATCGCCAGCATCACCCCGGGCATATAGCATTCCCGATTAATCGTATCGTGGCGTATGCTTACCGTTTGCCCCGGTCCACCCAGGATTACTTCCTGATGCGCCATAAGACCAGGCAAGCGTACGCTATGAATGGTTACCCCTCCAACCGGTTCCCCCCGACTCTCTGCGGCTTTCCCCGTCGGCTGGAGAAATGGTTTACCTCTGGCGGCCGCCATCGCCCTGGCAGTGGCCAGAGCCGTTCCGGAAGGAGCATCAGCTTTCAAGTGATGGTGTAACTCGATAATTTCAGCATAATCAAGGTATTTGGCGGCTATCTTGGCCAGGTGTATCATTAACACGGCACCGAGGGCAAAGTTTGGCGCCACCACGGCACCAACCTTATGCGCTTTGGCCAGACGGTCAATCTCATCAAGGTCATCCCTGGTTAACCCGGTAGTTCCGATGACCAGATTAACCCCCTGTTTAATGGCGATACGTACTGCGGGCATAGTCGCCTGAGCAATAGTGAAATCCACCATTACGTCAGGCTGGCAACTGGCAAGAATATGGCCCAGGTCGGCAGAAAAGGGAACCGAGCCAGAGTCATCAGGCAGAGTCAAGGAATCATGAGCCGCCTTAAGGTCTACGGCGCCGACTAACTGCATTTCCGATTCACCGCTGACGGCTTTAACCACCTCTCGCCCTACCTTACCTAACGCCCCTTGAACGACGACTTTTATTGGTTTCATACCACAATCCTTCTCAATTTAGTGTGGAAAAGCTTTTTAGCGGCCCCTAAAAGTGCCTTTCGACGAACCCGGCCTATTCCTCGGCAGGTCGCGGCGTGGTGGGTACGACTGGGCACCTTGTCTAGAGGAGCGGTCTGTTCCCAGTGAATCTCTCACCCCGGCTCCAGGCGGTTGAGAAAGGTTTTCGGAGACAGCCCGCCGTGACAGATTTACCCGGCCCAGATTATCGATGTTAATTGCTTTGACCGTAACCTCATCGCCCACTTTAACGACATCTTCAACTCTGGCCACTCGATAGTCAGCCAGTTCGCTGATATGAACCAGGCCTTCTTTACCGGGGAGAATCTCTACCATGGCGCCGAAATCAAAGATACGCGTTACCTTTCCCGTATAGATACCGCCAACCTCCACCTCTTTGGTCAGACTTTCGATGATTTCAATGGCTTTGCGGGCGGCTTCGGCATCAGTTGAGCCGATAAGTACCGTGCCATCGTTACTAACATCAATAGTTGCCTTGGTTTGCTCAATAATCGACCTGATTGTTTTGCCACCGGTGCCGATGACACTGCCAATCTTCCCCGGGTCAATCATTATCTTCTGCATCCGCGGCGCATAGTGACTGACTTCAGGTCGGCTGGAACCAATGGCCTGGTTCATCTTATCCAGAATAAATAGACGAGCCTCCCGGCTCTGACTAATTATCTTTTGCAAAATTTCCAGGCTGACGCCCTTGAGCTTGATGTCCATCTGGAGTGCCGTAATGCCCTCACCGGTGCCCGCTATCTTGAAGTCCATATCACCGTAAGCGTCCTCTAAGCCCTCAATATCAGTTAAAATGGCATAGTCATCATTATCACCAGTGACCAAGCCCATAGCTACCCCGGTGACGGCGGTCTTTATCGGAACACCAGCATCCATCAGGGACAGGCTACCAGCACAAACACTAGCCATAGAGGTGCTGCCACTGGAACTCAAGACTTCAGAGACAAGTCGAACGGTATAAGGAAAATCCTCGTCTTTAGGCAGCACCGGTACCAGGGCACGTTCCGCGAGAGCACCATGTCCAATCTCACGGCGACCGGGTGAACCCAGCCTTTTTACCTCACCACTGGAGAAAGGTGGAAAATTGTAATGGTGGATGAAACGCTTAGTCTCCTCGATACCCAGTCCGTTAAGCTGCTGCTCCTGCCGGGTAGAACCCAGGGTAACAATGGTCAGCACCTGGGTTTGACCCCGGCTGAACAGTGCCGAGCCATGAGTTCGAGGCAGCAGCCCCACTTCAGCACTAATCGGTCGAACCTCGGTCAAGCCACGACCATTAAGACGCTGTCCTTTTAGAATATTGCTTCTTATCTCAGCCTTGGCCCTGGCTTCAAAGGCAGCCAGAATATCTTCCTCAGTGAATGTCTCCACCAAACTTTCGACAAGCTGCTTCTTTATCTCAGAAAGCGCTTGCTCACGCTGTGATTTATCTGGTTCCATCAGCGCCCGGGATAGTCTTTCCCCAACGGCTGACGAAACTGCGGAAACTACCTCCGGGTCAATCTCATGACCAGGGGCTTCTTCCTTTGGTTTGCCACAAGCCTGCTGAAGCTGCTCCTGAAGCTTAATAATCGCCTGATTTGCTTCGTGTCCAAATTTGAGGGCCTGGGGAATAATCTCTTCTGAAATCTCCTTGGCACCGGCTTCGAGCATGACAACGGCTTGCCCGGTGCTCGCCACCACCAGGTTAAGCTGGCTCTCCTCAAGCTGAGCTAAGGTTGGATTTAATACCAATTCGCCATTAATATAGCCAACGTGGACGGCACTCACCGGGCCAGCAAACGGTACTTCTGATATTACCAGTGCCGCCGAACTACCAATAACCGCAAGAACGTCAGGGTCATTTTCCTGGTCAACGGAAAGAACAGTAGCGACAATCTGAATATCCCGCCGCCATTCTTTAGGCAAAAGCGGCCGCAGCGGACGGTCAACCAGTCGACAAGCCAGGGTTGCTTCCTGACTGGGGCGCCCTTCCCTTCGGATAAAGCCGCCTGGAATTTTACCAGCGGCATATAGTCTTTCTTCATAGTCAATGGTTAAGGGGAGAAAGTCCGTCCCCTCTCGTGGTTCATCGCTGACGGAAACGGCAACCAGAACCACGGTGTCTCCATAGCGAACCGTTACCGCGCCACTGGCCTGTCCGGCAAGCTTCCCCGTCTCAATAATGAAACTTCTGCCACCAACATCACACTGAAAAGATTGCAAATTTGTCATATCCTCTCCCCTTAAAGCCTTATTTACGTAAGCCAAGCCGTTTGATTAGCTTATTATATCGACCCACGTCCTCTTTACTCAGGTACCTAAGCAGTCTCCTTCTTTGCCCAACGAGCTTAAGTAAGCCTCGCTGCGAATGAAAATCATGGCGATTAGCCGTCATATGACTGGTTAACTGCTTTATCCTTCCGGTAAGCAGAGCTACCTGCACCTCAGTCGAACCAGTGTCTCCCTCGCGGGCTTGATAACTACCGATAATTTCTTCTTTCTTCTCTTTGTCCAAGCTACACCTCTCTACCCCTATCACGGGACTACATTTGAAATCAAAAAATTATAACATAATGTTACAACATCTGTAAATTTCATCATGCTCTTTCACACCGAAATTGTGAAGTATGCCAAGACACACTATGGAAAATGGTATGATGAGAATGTGCAAGGCAGAGAGGCGAAAAGTTAATTGCCCGTTGAGATTAGACAAGGTGACTGTCCAGTTAGTATAATATTACATCTGCGGTTAATGAGGAATGACTAGTAGCATGGAAAAGACAATCGACGAATTGTCAGCCAGCGGTGTTACCCCGAATGTAAGTTGCAACTTTTTTTCCGGGGAAGAGTGGCGCCAAGAGACAGTTCCCGTGCCCGGTGAAATGCCCTTAACCATCTTTATCAATGGCCAGGAAATAGCCACTATCCTGTGTACCCCGACCAAACTAACCCACCTTGTCCTCGGCTTTCTGTACTCAGAAGGAATTATTGCCAATATGAATGACGTAGCCAGTCTGCGGGTTTGCGAGGATGAACCAATCGCCGATGTCAGGCTAACCAAGACCGAATATACCGCACCACAAAGGCGTACCCTAACTTCGGGTTGTGGTAGCGGGGTAAGTTTTGAAACTCAGGCGCCAAGGGTAGATTCAGATTTAGTGGTTACGCCGGAGGAAGTGTTAGGGCTGATGAAGCAACTGTACCAGCAGCAGAGCTTGTTTCAACTGGGTGGCGGCATCCACTCTTCCGCACTATGTAACCGCAAGCAAATACTGGTGCTCGCCGAGGATATCGGACGGCACAATACCCTGGATAAGATTATGGGTGAATGCTTGATGAGGGGACTGCCAACTCAAGACGGCATCTTACTGACCACCGGTCGCATCTCTTCGGAAATGCTGCTTAAGGCGGCAAGAATGCAGAGTCCGATTGTCGTTTCGCGAGGCTCACCGACCGAGCGTGCTATCACACTCGGTAACGAACTGGACATTACCGTAATTGGCTACGCCCGCGGCAGTCGCCTGTCCGTTTTTTCTGGTGACGAGCGCCTACTAACCACCAATAACTAAAACTGAGTAAGGTTTATAATAAGGTAATATACAGGTAGGAGGAACGTCTCATGCCATTTCGCATCGGACCATGGGAAATTGCCCTTGTCCTGGTAATCATCCTTATCGTTTTCGGAGTCGGTAAGCTGCCACAAGTTGGCGGGGCTATCGGTAAGGGCTTACGAGCCTTTAAGAGAGGGCAGCGCGGGGAAGATGAAGAAGAGGAGGAGGAAGAGGAGAAACCAAAACCGAAAAAAACTGCCCGCAAGAAAACCTCCAAGAGCTAAACTTGACCCCTATTGGTAAATTCGTGGTTATAGTCCGCAAAGGATAGACTATTTCTACATTCAATAAAGATAGACCACAGGACACGGCAAAGAGATAAACGATGGACTTTTTCGGCATAGGTTTCGGAGAAGTATTACTAATCCTCATTGTGGCACTGATAATATGGGGACCGAGAAGATTACCCAAGATTGCCCAAACTCTGGGCAGAACGGTCCGTGCCATGAGAAAAGCTACCTATGACTTCACCTCTCAGGTAACCAAGGAATTAGATATCCTGGAAACTGATGATAAAGAAAAGAACCGTCCATCTCAGCCGAGACAAGATAGTGCCCACAAACCAAAGAATGGCTAGACATACGATTATCAGGCGAAGACAACCCTGCTGTCCAGAGAGACAAGACTACAAAAATGAGCGATGATAAAAAGGTGACCGTCCTCAGTCATCTCCTGGAATTACGCACCCGTTTAATCAGGAGTTTAATTGCCGTAGCTATTGCTTCTGTCCTTGCCTTCATCTTTTACGACTGGATATTCTACATCTTGAAGTTGCCCGCCGAAGGCATCAACCTTATCTACATTGAGATGACGGAGATGATTGGCACCATCATGAAAGTATGCCTTGCCGCGGGTATTATTCTGGCGATGCCTTACCTGGTTTACCACGGTATTATGTTTGTCTCTCCGGCACTTACCGCCAAGGAAAAAAAGTATGTTTATTTGATACTTCCCTGGATAGCGTTAATGTTCCTGGGAGGTGTTGCCTTTGGTTACTTTATTCTGATACCACCAGCTACCAGATTTTTGACCAGTTTTGGCGCTGATATCGCGACCCCCGAGATCAGGATTGGGAATTACATCGCATTAGTAACCAGACTGTTGCTAGCCATCGGTTTTGTCTTTGAGATGCCGGTAATCACCACTTTCCTAGCCAGGCTGGGAGTTCTCAAGCCCAAGTGGCTTTCTGACCACCGAAGAACGGCCATTATCTTTGCCTTTATCCTGGCGGCGATAATTACTCCAACCTTTGACCCGATAAATCAAAGTCTAGTCGCCATCCCGCTGATTGTTCTCTATGAGATGAGCATCTGGCTGGCCAAGCTCGTCCAACCAAAAGAACCCCGTGTGGTTAAGCCGGTATCATCAGCGGCGTCGTAGAGGTGACTGGACTAACCATATAGATAGCGGTATACTTATTTCGCTAATGAGGGAGCGGATGAGTCCCGGTGGGCTTTGCGGACTTCAAATCCGTTGGGGGGCATTAGAAATGTCTTCGGTGGGTTCGACTCCCATACGCTCCCGCCAA
>DAOUZD010000081.1 GCA_030665795.1 Dehalococcoides sp. | reverse complement strand
GCTACTTTCGCCGTGGGGCTAATGGTGGGCGTTCTCCTGTTCGGCTGGCATTTACCTCAAGCCGTCCTGTTTGGCCTGATAATATCACTTAGCAGCACCGCCGTGTGTCTAAAAATACTGATGGAGCGGGGAGAGCTTACTTCGGTTCGAGGACGGATTATGATTGCATTTCTTATCATGCAGGATATCAGTGTGGTCATAATGATGGTGGCCCTGCCTCTTATGAGTGGTGCCGCCGGGAGTTTTCTGCTTACTCTATCAATAGCGGTGGGGAAGGCGGTATTGTTTGTTGGGATAGCAATCGTGCTGGGGCGATGGATACTGCCGTGGCTGATGGGGAGAGTGGGTGGAGTGCGAGCCCGGGAATTGTTTCTACTGACCGTCCTGCTCCTCTGTCTGGGCGCAGCCATCGGGACTCATATTTTTGGGTTGTCAATGGTATTTGGAGCTTTCCTTATCGGCCTCGTGCTCCGTGAAACAAGATTTGTGCACCAGGCTTTAGCAGAGATAACACCTCTGCGTGATGTTTTCGCCACCCTTTTCTTTGTTTCACTGGGTATGTTGTTAGACCCCGTTTTTGTAGTTAACCACTGGGCAGCGATTTTACTTACCGTAGCCGTTATCATTTTCACAAAATTGCTGGTCGTTTTTAGCATTGTTCGGCTCTTTGGCTTCGGTAACAGGGTAGCTTTTATCACCGGTGCCGGGCTGCTTCAGATTGGTGAGTTTGGCTTCATCCTGGCTCAAGGAGGAATCAATATAGGCATAATCTCAGCCGAGTTTTATTCTTTGATACTAGCCAGCGCCATTATCAGCATGTTATTGACACCGGTTTCCATTAGCCTGGCTTGTCAACTCTCAACCAAATTAGCTTTACTTTCAGCCCGTAGAACGCTGGCCACCAGACAGGTTTCGCAACCGTCCGCTCCATCGCCTGCTAAAGCACCTAACAGAGTAGTGGTTGCCGGCTATGGGCGGGTTGGACAAAATGTTGCCCAGGGCCTGCAGGACGCCGGAATACCTTATACTATCATTGATATTGACCCCGAGCGGATTTCTGAGGCGCGTGATAGCGGTAGACCACGCATATATGGTGATGCGACAAACATCCATGTGCTTTCTCAGGCTAACCTCGGTAGAGCTAAGGCGCTGGTGATAACCTATCCTGACCCAATAGCCGTAGTGACGGCGGCAAAAGTCGCCTTGAGGATTAACCCGAAGCTGGAGATTCTGGCACGGGTCCACCGTTTGAAGGAAGCTGAAGCACTGAAGGAGCTAGGGATAACGGAGTTAGTTAGCCCCGAGTACGAAGCCAGTTTCAGGTTTATCAAGAGGCTGTTTAGTATCGTTGGTCTTGAGAAAGGGGACCGAAAGCGGCTCCTGGCCTTAGTGCGAAAAGATGAGGAAATCGCTGAGTTCAATCCTGATGAGGCAGTATAACGGGATTGCACAAAATAGCATATTCTGACTTTGCGGCAGCTTGTTTAACAGGCTATAGAAATCGGTGGAATACCTGTATTACGATGGCTAGTTGGAGGCTGGTCCTGTTTGACAACGGAGCGAAAAAATTTATAAGCTATTAGTACCATGAGAAAAGCGAGGATTGGTGTACTCACTGGTGGTGGAGACTGTGCCGGGCTAAATCCAGCGATTAAGTGGGTGGTCAAGACGGCACTGGATAAGCGACTGGAATCGGAAAGAGGGGTGCAGTACGAGGTTCTAGGCATTCGGAACGGATGGAAAGGACTTATGTATGCTGAAAATGCCAACCTCAATATCCAGGACCATATAGTGCCTCTGGATGAGGAGAAGGTCAGAACCTGGGACAGATACGGTGGTACCATGCTGGGGACATCCCGGACCAATCCTTATAACCCGAAAGATGAGCAGTCAAAAACCGTATTAGATAACATTGAAAAGTTCGGTTTGGATGCTTTGGTAGTTATTGGCGGTGATGATACGCTTGGTGTGGCCTATAAGCTGTCCCAAGAAGGCGCCAATGTGGTTGGCATTCCCAAAACCATTGATAACGACCTTGTCGAGACCGATTATACGCTGGGTTTTGAGACTGCTTTAAATGTGATTACGGAGGAGGTTGACCGGCTGAGAACCACGGCCGGGTCTCACCAAAGGATATTTGTGGTGGAAACAATGGGCAGGCATACCGGGTGGCTGGCTCTGGAAGGAGGCGAATCTTGCGGAGCTTATATCATACTTATTCCAGAGTATGATTTTTCAATTGAAAAGGTAAATGAGCTGCTTCTGGAGGGGAGAAGAAAGGGAGCCAGATACGAAATTATTCTCGTCGCCGAGGGAGCCAAGCCAGCGGGGGGCTCAGAATTTGTGAGACAGGAAGGCGTGGATAGCTTCGGTCATAAGATGCTGAGTGGCGTCGCTGATTTTCTGGCTAAAGAAATCTCTAAAGGCACCGATGTGGAAACTCGAAGTATCATACTGAGCCATCTGCAACGTGGGGGTGCACCCTGTGCTTATGACCGGAGGATGGGCCGGTATTTTGGCATTGCCGCCGTTGATTTGATTGCGACGCGAGATTTCGGCAAGATGGTGTGCCATAAAAACGGTGAGATTACAACCTGCCCACTGCAAAAAGTTATCGGTCGGACACACTTCGTAGATGTTGAAACACAATACGATATAGAACGATACAACGGACGCCGAGATATTTTGATGCATGGTAAAGGAGAAACAAATGCGTGAAGATTCCGGCAAAGATAAAACCGAAATGAAAGCAAAGGAGCAGGCGGGCGGGGTAAATCTTAATTTGAACGAGGGTGAGTCTATCTCAGGCGATAAAATAGACAGCCTGGTAGAAAAGGCTGTCTTTGGCACCGATGACCAAACGAGAGGGGAGTCCCGGCAGCTCATTCGTGAGTTAGCTTCTACCCGGGGGATTTTCCCGGCAAGCATTCAAGGGCTATATGAAGCCGCCGGCAAGGGGGTCTATCAGGGCATTACCGTGCCGGCGATAAATATTCGCGGGCTCACTTATCAGGTAGCACGAGCTGTTTTCAGGGCGGCGCTGAAACATAACGTTGGTGCCTTTATCTTTGAGATTGCGCGCTCTGAAATAGGCTATACCAAGCAAAGACCGGTGGAATATACCACCGGCGTGCTGGCGGCAGCAATGAGAGAGGGATTTCAGGGTCCTGTCTTCATACAGGGAGACCATTTTCAGGTAAACCGGAGCAAATACAACTCAGAACCGGAAAAGGAAATAAACACAATCAAGGAATTAATACGGGAGGCGGTAAGTGCCGGCTTTCTGAATATTGATATTGATGCCTCTACCGTGGTTGATTTAGAAAAGGATAGTCTTGAGCAACAGCAGGAAAAGAACTGCCAGATTACCGCGGAAATGACAAAATTTATCCGTAGTTTTGAGCCGGAAGGAATTACCATTTCTGTCGGCGGTGAGATTGGGGAAGTAGGTAAGAGAAATAGCACAGTAGAAGACCTCAGCGCCTTTATGAACGGGTATCTTGCCCTGTTGGGCCCAAATATCAAGGGAATTTCAAAAATCAGCGTGCAGACCGGGACAACGCACGGCGGGGTAGTTTTGCCCAATGGGTCAATCGCCAGTGTTAAGCTTGATTTTGAGACCCTGAGGGAACTCTCTAAAGTGGCCCGTGAGGAGTACGGGATGGGTGGCGCGGTGCAACATGGCGCCTCTACTCTTCTGGACGACGCCTTTAATCTGTTTCCGGAAGTAGGTACCGTTGAGGTTCATCTGGCCACCGGATTTCAAAACCTTATCTATGACAGTCCCTATTTCCCCAAGGAGTTATTGTCGAAAATAAACCGACATCTTGTCGAAAATTACAGCGACGAGAGAAAAGCAGGAGATACAGAGGAACAATTCCTGTACAAGACGCGGAAGAGAGCCTGGGGTGATTTCAAGAAAGAAATATGGAGCATTCCTGAGGGAAACCTTAAAGAGATGGGGGATATATTGGAACAACGCTTTGCTCTGCTCTTCCAGAAACTGAATGTAGTGGATACGGTGGACTTAGTCAGCAAATACGTTGTCAAGTAATTTTATTTTTCAGCTTATCCCAGATACCAAGGAACGACCAGTGGGTCATAACGCACGCAATACCACGTCAGTTCACTGCGGTTAATTAAGATGTGCTAATTCGTTCAGTTGAGTTCAGGGAAACTAAGCTTATCCAGGCGCTTAAAATCGTGGATGGAATCAATCCATCGAATGGTACCAGAACGAGAACGCATAGCCAGAGACTGGGTTTGCGCTCCGCCGCTGAAGTAACGTACCCCCTTCAATAGCTCACCACTGCTGACTCCGGTGGCGGCAAAGAATACATCCTCGCTGGTGATTAAGTCCTCGGTCAGGTAGACTTTATCAAGCTCCATGCCGGCGGCCAGTGCCGCTTTACGCTCCTGCTCGTCTCGCGGCCAAGCTTTGCATTGAATGCTACCTCCGATACAATGTATGGCCGCCGCGGAGAGTACTCCCTCCGGTGTACCCCCGATGCCCATGAGCACATCCACTCCCGTCTCCGGTAAGGCCGCTTGTATACTCGCCGAGACATCCCCATCGGAGATTAATTTAACCCGAGCGCCAGCACTCCGAATCTCAGACAGTAATTGCTCGTGACGTGGTCTATCCAGAACTACCACGGTCAATCCTGATATCTTTCTTTTCTTGGCTCTGGCAATGCTTTTCAGGTTTTCGGCCACCGAAGCATTAATGTCAATGATATCCTTGGCCTCACGCCCGGTCACGATTTTATTCATATAGACAAATTGCCTGGGGTAGTTCATCGTACCTTTTGCGGAAAGTGCGACTGCGGAGATGGCTCCGGGAAGCCCCCTGGAAACCAGCGTGGTACCATCAATCGGGTCAACCGCCATGTCAACGGGTAAGTCAGAACCATTGCCGATACGCTCTCCGATGTAGAGCATAGGCGCTTCGTCCTTCTCTCCCTCGCCAATGACCACGGTCCCATCCATGCTGATATGGCTTAAGGCGTGGCGCATTGCGTCCACGGCTGCCTGGTCCACCAGTTCCTTGTTGCCCCTGCCCA
>DAOUZD010000089.1 GCA_030665795.1 Dehalococcoides sp. | reverse complement strand
CCAGATGGTGGCTAATTTCCTCCGTGGTGGGGCTGGAATCAATGTCATTGCCCGCCAGGTCGGAATCAGGGTTATCATTGTTGATATGGGGGTAGCCACCGACCTGAAACCCAACCCTAACCTTTTATCGCGGAAGGTTGGCTACGGCACTAAGAATATGACTCTCGGCCCAGCCATGACTCCGGAACAGGCAGTGAGGTCAATGGAGACCGGAATTGATTTAATCTCTTCGGAGGTGGCTAGGGGACTTGACATAATAGGCACCGGTGATATGGGCATTGGTAACACCACTGCCAGTAGTGCTATCGGTGCCGTTATCACTGGAAGACCGGTCGCCGAGGTTACCGGCCGCGGTACCGGCCTCACTGACGAACAGTTTGCCCATAAGGTAACGGTAATTGAGCGGGCGCTGGCGGTGAACCATCCCGAACCTGCGCAGCCTCTGGACGTGCTGGCCAGGGTAGGTGGCTTTGAAATTGGCGGACTGGTTGGGGTGATGCTCGGGGCGGCGGCGAGACGCATTCCAGTGGTTATTGACGGCTTTATCTCCGGGGCAGCGGCGCTCATTGCCACTGCCCTGTCACCGAGGTTAAAGGATTACCTTATCGCCGCTCATCTTTCGGCGGAGTCAGGTCACCAGGTATTGCTGGGACATCTTGGGCTGAAACCACTGCTCAATTTTGACATGCGCTTGGGTGAGGGCACCGGTGCCGCACTGGGCATATTTTTGGCGGAGACGGCCGCCAAAATTCTGGCCGAGATGACTACCTTTGCTGAGGCGGGTGTCTCGGAAGGAGATGAACAAACCAGTGAATAGGTTCTTAGCTGCTTTGCAGTTTCTGACCATTATACGCCTGCCCTGGCGGCGTGATGTCCAGCTGGAGGAGTTGGGGCGCTCTACCGGTTACTTCCCGGTGATTGGTCTTATCATCGGGCTTATTTTAGTTGGTTTGAACTGGCTGTTCGGTCTCGTTTTGCCTTCCGCAATAGCTACAGCACTGTTGATAGTTTCACTGGCAGTCATCAGTGGGGCGTTGCACTTGGATGGCTTTGTTGATACCTGCGATGGTATCGCTGGCCACAAGACGGTTGAAGCTAGATGGAAGGTAATGCGCGATAGCCGGGTCGGCGGTTTTGGTATTGTCGGCGTTGTGTTATTGTTACTGGTTAAATATGTCTCATTGAGTAGCATTCCGGAACCTTTGCTGTTGACCACTCTCGTGCTGATGCCGGTGGTAAGCCGCTGGGCAATGGCCTACGCGATTTTCACTTATCCTTATGCTCGGCCATCAGGTTTGGGGAAGGCATTTAAGCAGGGAACTAGCTGGCCGAGGTTCACCATGGCAACGCTTATCGCCTTTATGGTGGTGGTGATTTTATCTTTGTTAGCCGGGTTGGCCATAATCTTTCTAATGTTTCTTATCTGGGTTATCACCGTAGCCATGGCGGCCTATTTTAAGAGCAAGTTTTCCGGACTGACCGGCGATAACTACGGTGCCATCAATGAGGTGGCTGAAGTAGCTGTGCTTATTCTGATTAATCTGCTGGCCCAGGTGGGGCTAATCAGTTAGGAGGTTGATTTGAGTCAGGTTTTCACTTCTTGGAGCGGGGGGAAAGACTCCTGTCTTGCCTGCTATCGGGCAGTAGCCAGCGGGCTAAAAGTGCGGTATCTGGCCAATATGCTCACTGAGGATGGCCAACGCTCACGTACTCACGGACTGTCGGCTAATCTAATTCAGGCACAGTCCCAGGCAATCGGCATTCCTCTGGTGCAGCGGCGGACTACCTGGAATAGCTTTGAAGCTAAATTTAAGAACATGCTCCGTGCCTTCAAGAGGGAGGGGATTGAAGGTGGCGTCTTTGGTGATATTGATTTAGACGAACACCGGGAATGGATAGAAAGAGTCTGTCGGGAAGTTGATATCACGCCACATCTGCCCTTGTGGGGAGAAAGTCAGGATGAAATACTGAGAGATTTTATCAACCTGGGCTTTGAGGCGATTGTCGTTGCCACCAAGGCGGATTTGCTTGGTGAGGAATGGCTGGGACGGAAAATAGACCTGGATTTTATCAAGCATTTAGACGAAATTAAAAAGACAAAGGACATTACTCTCTGTGGTGAAGCCGGAGAATATCATACTTTTGTCATTGATGGCCCTTTGTTTCAGAAAAAGATGGAAATTAAGGAAACCAGAAAGGTCTTGCGAGACGAACACTGGTTTCTAGAGATTTTAGCCACAAACCTGATAACTAAATAAAAAAAGAGAGTTGAAGGGGGAGGGTTGATTAAAGTTAAAAAAATCCTGATAATTGGTGGCGCCCGCAGTGGTAAAAGCCATTATGCTCAGGAGCTTGCCTTAAAATTGTCCCAGCCGGTACTGTTTGTTGCTACCGCCGAGGCTGATGATGAGGAAATGAGACAGCGCATTGAGGAGCATCGGAAAGCAAGGCCTTCTACCTGGAGCACTCTTGAAGTTACCAACCATGTCGGCAGCCGGATTCGGCAAGAAGTGGGTAAGACGCCAACCGTGATTGTCGATTGCATCACCCTCCTCGTTAATAACATTTTCCGCCAGCATAGTGACCCCACAGGTGAGCTAATTGATGTCCCACTTATTGAGAAAGAGATTATGGCTGAGATTGGTGAGCTGGTTGATTGTATCAATCAGGTTAATGCCGGTTTCATTATTGTTAGCAATGAGGTTGGACTTGGTCTGGTGCCAGCGAATCGGATGAGTCGGTTATATCGCGATTTGTTGGGCAAAGCTAACCAGATACTGGCGCAGCAGGTTGACGAAGTTTACCTGATGGTCGCTGGCTTGCCACTTCAGATAAAACCGACTAGGAAATGATAAGCGTCAAACTTGGCGCCAATTGAAAGCCTTGCCAGTTAACTCTCAACTCTTCCGAAGCGACCAAAAGAAGTAGAGTAGCAGCAGATAGGCACTGAGACTGGGCAGTATGACGAAGGCACTGACTATTTTGCTGAGGACTGGGGCAGCTTCAGGTGAGATAATAAAGTGAACAAAGTGGGCAACACCAGCGATAAGACCGACTGTAGCCACTACTGTAATCCCGATTACAATGGGCAGGCTTTTTAGCTTTTGGGGTTTGACGGCAAGGTAGATAACAACGGCGTTCAGGCCTAGAAGTGCCAGAATAAGCGGGATGAAAATGCGAAAGGTTCCCGCAGTTGGAATAACCACTATCTGCCAGATGGAACGAATAACAATACCAGTAACAGTCAGGGTAATGGTCACTGCGAACCATATCCTGAGCTTTAAGCCTAAATTCCCCATTTCAACTTTGAGCTATCTTAATTCTCCGTTTGCTTCTGTAAACACCCTGACAAATTCAATCATCACCACTTAATCCATCCGCACTCCGCCATTGATGTTAATTGCCTCCCCGGTAATGTTCCGGGTAACTTCAGAGCTTAAAAACAGGGCTATATTGGCAATGTCTTCCGGGTATTGTGGTCTCTTCAGCGGAATAGTATCCATCATTTTGGCCCATATTTCCTCTCGTGGGACGCCGGTACGTTCCGACCGGGCATCGAGGAGTTTTTCCCACATATAGGTGCGCAAAACACCCGGGCAAATTGCGTTCACATTGATATCATATGGCGCCAGTTCCCTGGCCAGTGCTTGGGTCATACCTATTACGGCAAACTTTGAGGCGCCGTAATGGGAAAGGCCTGCCTGGGCGTCTTTGCCCGAGCGTGAGGAGATGTTGACAATCTTACCCTGCCTGGCAGCTATCATGTGGGGGACAACGGCTCTGGTTACCAGATAGACACCCTTGGCATTAATCGTGAAAATTTGGTCCCATTCCTCTTCCTCGATGTCAACAAACATGGTATCTCGGACGATGCCAGCCGCATTGACCAGGATGTCTATTTTGCCAAACTCCTTGAATGTGGCAGCCACCAAGTTGTCGGCCTCCGACTTCTGGCTCACGTCGGTCTTGACCGCTAATACTTTTGCCCCACCCTTGGTTAACTTTTCCGCCAGTTCCTGCGCGGTATCAAACAGGATATCACTGATAACGACGCTAGCCCCCTCTTTGACAAACCCCTCAACGATGCCGCCACCTATTCCCCTGGCACCACCAGTCACGATAGCCACCCTGCCTTTTAAACCTAGTTCCATTAGCTTCTTCTCCTTCCTCAAGCATTTCTTGCCATTTCTCTGGGCAATAAATCAGAGTGCCCCCAAGGGAATTCGAATCCCTGTTCGAGTGCGACACCAGGGCAGCCAGGGCCATAATGTTCTCGACCAAGGTATGAACGATTGCTTGCACATCCTGGTGAAGCTCAATACGTTGATGGCTGTACAGCCTGCCATTATGCCCTGCCACCCCTCCGACGATTACTTCCTGTATACTATACAACCTTACACTGCCGTCTGCAATGGCCATGACATGAATTGTGGCTGCCGCTTGTTTTCGGATAGTTGACATAACAATTCAGAATGATGAATTGCGACTGACCTGCCCCCAGTAATTGTACCACTTTCCACCAAATGTAAATAAAACCGAAGAGTTATGGACTTGACAACCAGCATATAGTGAGTTATACTAGTTATGAGCATATGCGTATAACTCCGACTTTACGGATATAAGCCCAAAATACATAGCGGCGGAGACTTAGGAATACCATGGGCAGACCACTACTGTGGCGGCGAGTAAACTTTATACCGCCGATAACCTATTTTAAACCGGCTGGGGTACCGCTAACTACTCTTCAGGAA
>DAOUZD010000186.1 GCA_030665795.1 Dehalococcoides sp. | reverse complement strand
GTTAGCTATGCTAGTTTAGAGAAATCGGTTAAGGGTTTGTTATCCCGAGCCCGATTATTGACGGAGAAGTATGAAGAGATTAGCCTTAGGACTAATTAGGCTCTATCAGTTAACACTGTCGCAAGTTATGTTATCATCCTGTCGCTTTGCCCCCAGTTGTTCTCACTATACTTATGAAGCTATTGCCAAGCACGGTTTTCTGAAAGGGGTTTGGCTGGGAGTAGGGCGATTAGCTCGTTGTCATCCTTTCCATGAAGGTGGCTATGACCCGGTACCGTGATGCAGGGCGGGGCTTCCTTCGCTTAATCCTCGGCAGGGGACTTCTTTTTGGAGGGAATAAATAGGTGTCTTTTCGGCGGTTAATCGGTAAGATATTGCTCCTGCTGGTGATGCTTCTGTTGCTTATCAGCGGGGTGACCATTCCTGGCTGTACAGACCTTCAGGCTGTCCCCAGGGGATGGTCAGGGGTAGTGATAGCTGATGGCGCCCTATTTTTGGGTTCTATGGACGGTAAGCTGGTCGCTATGGATAAATCCAATCAGGACCGTCTCTGGCCGGATGTTCTTTTTGAACCCAAGAAACAGACCGGTGGGTTTGGTTGTGCCAGGTCTCCTGAGGCGGTAGCCATATACGGTACTCCCACGGTAGCGGAAGAATTGGTCTATATCGCCGGCTACCATGGCAAACTTTACGCGGTTAACGCCAAAACAGGTGCTTTAAGGTGGGTATATCCCCGTGAGGATTATTTTGCTGGACCGGTTATTGGTGGACCGGTTGCATCTCAGGGCAAGGTCTACATTGGTTCTGCGGATGAGAGGCTTTACGCTTTAGATGCGGCTACCGGTGACCTTGAATGGGAGTTTGAGACCGAGGACAAGATTTGGTCGACTCCTTCCGTTGACGGGGATACGCTGTATTTTGGCTCCTTTGACAAAAAACTCTATGCCCTGAATACGGCTGATGGCAGTAAAAGGTGGCAGTTTGAGACGAAAGGGGCGATTGCTTCCACCCCGCTGGTCTATGATGGCACGGTTTATATTGGTTCCTTTGATAGATATCTTTATGCCTTAGATGTTAGCGATGGCAGTCTGAAGTGGAAGTTCTTGGCGGAGAACTGGTTCTGGGCTCGTCCGGTGGCTGATAGCGGCGTTATCTATGCTGGCTCCGTTGATGGTAAAGTTTACGCCCTGAGGACTGAGAACGGAGATAAAGTGGCCGAATTTGACCTGGGCAGTCCGGTTATCTCTTCGCCGGTTTTAGTTGACGGTGCCATTATTGTCGCCTCGGAGGAAGGTCAGCTATACTCTCTGGATACTGGGAGTAATCAGAAAAAGCGGTTAGTCAATCTAGAGGAAAAAATCCAGGCGCCTCTTGCCGCCGGTAATGGGGTCGTTTATATCCATAGTGACAAGGATATTCTCTATGCGGTGGACACCAAGTCGGGAGTGACGCTGTGGAGTCTTTCCTTGGAGAGTGAGTGAGGTAGGTTTCGTTGGATATTGGGCAAATATGGGATTTAATCATCCTGTCGCCGATGATCAATGTCCTGATCGTGGTGACAGGGTCTTTGATGAATAACTTCGGGTTAGCGATTATCGCGCTGACGATTATTGTTCGGTTGGTTACTTTACCACTTACCGTGAAGCAGCTCCGGGCGACCAAATCCATGCAGGAGCTTCAACCCAAGCTGACTGAGCTTCAGAAGAAACACGGTAAGGACAAGGCGAAGCTGGCGCAGGAACAGATGCAACTGTATAAAGAGTCCGGGGTGAGTCCGGCCGGCTGTATGCTGCCTATGTTAGTCCAGATGCCCATCTGGATAGCCCTCTTCCAGTCAATTATACGGGTTTTAGCCGCCACCCCTGAGGGTTTCCTGAACTTGGCCCGACACCTTTACTCCTCCTGGGCACAAGTATTTTCTCTGGTGCCCCTGAATAGTAAGTTCCTCTGGCTGGACCTGGCGACGCCGGATAGATACCTCTTATTGCCAATTTTGGTTGGCGGCACCATGTGGCTGCAGCAGAAGATGGTGATGCCCAGAACTACTGACCCCAAGCAGCAGGCACAGAGCACGATGATGCTGTGGATGATGCCACTGATGTTTGCCTTCCTTACCACACAATTCCCCAGTGGTCTGGCGCTCTACTGGGTGATTTCTAATATCATCAGTATCGGCGTCCAGTATTATATGACCGGGTGGGGGAATCTCTTGCCCGCCGCAGCCGGAAAGCCAGCGGGTAGGGATAAGAAGTATATCGCACACATCACCAAGGTGGAAGAAAAAGCGACTGATTATGCTGATGTTGGGGCTGACGTTGGGGCTGATGTTGGCGCTGATATTGTGGAGCCGGGGGCGGCTCGGAAAGAAGGCGAGGCTCGTGCTCCCTACCCGACAAGCCTTAGAATGGTTAAGCGCCACCCGAAGAAGGGGAAGCATCCTAAGCGAAGGTAATTAAAAGCGAGGTAATCGATGGAGATGTCCGCAAATGAGAATGATATCACCGAGGTAGCCAAAAACGTTCTGGAAACGCTGCTTGACTTAATGGGAATATCCGCTTCCGTTACCCCGGCATCTGAATTCCCAGCGGGAGGAGAGGCCGGGACTACCGGTTCGATAATGCTTAATGTGGAAGGTGAAGACCTG
>DAOUZD010000087.1 GCA_030665795.1 Dehalococcoides sp. | reverse complement strand
GAGCGAGCTAAATGCCATAGATGGACTGGTGCGGATACGCTTCCTGACCAATCACCCCAAGGATATGAATGTCAAACTTATTGAGGCAATAGCAAACTTAGACAAAGTCTGCGAGCAGATAAGTCTTCCGGTTCAGTCAGGTAGCGACGACATTCTCAAGGCAATGCGGCGGGGCTACACGGTGGAGCAGTACCGGCAGCTCGTTAATACAATACGCAATAAAATACCTGAGGTAGCCCTGAGCACCGATGTCATTGTTGGTTTTCCTTCCGAAACTGAGCCGCAGTTTCAGCAAACGGCCAACTTACTCTCTGAGCTAAGGTTTGACACCGTCCATATCGCTGCCTACTCACCGAGGCCGGGAACCATTGCCGCCCGAGAATTTGAGGACAATATCCCGCTTGCGGAGAAAAAGTCACGCTTGAATATCATTGAGCAACTCCAGGAGGGAATTGCCGCGGAAATCAATGCTCGGTTATTAGGCAAGACGGTTGAAATTCTGGTAGAAGGAAAGGTGAAAGATAAGTGGCAGGGCCGCACTCGCTCTGGTAAACTGGTATTCTACGACAACAGTGATGATTGCTTGGGACAACTGATGAATATCAGCATCGAGAGAACGAGCCCCTGGTCACTACAGGGGAAGGTTTATTAAAATTAAATAAGGAGGGAAAATGTTAAATTGGGGATTAATGGTTGGATGGCTGATTACGCTTCTGGTATTCATCAGTGGTTGTGTCCCACCACCCGAAGGAGAGGAACGGGGCTTCGACTGGACGATAATCATCTTCTTGCTGTTGATTTTTGGCGTGTTCTATTTCCTCATTATTCGACCACAGCGCAGTCGACAGAAAAAACACGATGTACTGATGCAGGAACTGAAAAGGGGTGACAGAGTAATCACCTCCGGCGGAATTTACGGAGTAGTGGAAAGCCTCAGTGATGATAGCGTCGTTCTGAAGATAGAATCAGGAGCGTCCATCAGAATAGCCAGAGACAGCGTCGCTGGCCAACGAGAGAGATAGATATCGTTGCTTCGCCTTATATTAGCTATTTAAAGACTGAAGCCACCGGGTAACCGAACAATGAGTTACTACGACTATATTATCGTGGGCAGTGGTATTGCTGGGCTTTATACTGCCTTGCTGGCCAAAGAGCAGGGCAGCGTGCTGGTCATCACCAAAGGTAGCATTGACGACTGCAATACCAAATATGCCCAGGGAGGCATCGCCGCTGCTATCGGCAGAAATGATTCCCCCGAGCTTCACTTCAGGGATACCATCGGCGCCGGTGCTGGCTTATGTGATGAAGAGGCGGTGCGCATTTTGGTCAAAGAGGCTCCCGCCCGCATCGCCGAACTGGTCAACTTTGGGGTGCCCTTTGACACTCTTGACGGAGAGATTGCCCTGACTCTAGAGGCAGCGCACAGCGTCCCCCGGATTTTGCATGCCGGGGGTGATGCCACTGGCGAACATATTGAAGTCACCCTCAGCAAACGGGTACGCGCCTCCAGAATCCAGGTGCTTGAAGATAGCCAGGCTACTGAAATTCTGGTGGAAAAGGGAAAAGTCAGGGGAATAAAAGGCCTTGACTGCCGCACCGGCTCGGCCGAGGAATTTGAGTGTCGCTATCTCATTCTGGCTACCGGCGGTGCTGGACAGCTTTTCAAATTCAATACTAACTCTGACATCGCCACCGGTGATGGCATCGCCCTCGCCTTTAAAGTAGGCGCCGAGATTATGGACATGGAGTTTTTCCAGTTTCACCCCACCGCCTTACACCTGCCCGGGGTAACTCCCTTCCTCATCTCGGAAGCGGTCAGGGGTGAGGGGGGTATCTTGCGCAATGTCGCTGGCCACCGTTTCATGCCCGACTACAGTCCACAGGGTGACCTGGCACCACGAGACATCGTTGCGCGCAGCATATTATACGAGATGAAAAAAACTGGCTCAGATAGAGTCTTTATTGATGTTACCCGGCTACCCCCCTATATTATTACCACCCGTTTTCCCCACATCTACCGCTTCTGCCTGGACCATGGCTTGGACATCACCAAGGAACTGGTGCCAGTAGCGCCCGCCGCCCATTATATGATGGGCGGTGTCAGAACCAATAGCTGGGGAGAAACCAGTATCACTGGGCTGTTTGCTACCGGGGAAACTGCCTGCACCGGAGTGCACGGGGCAAACCGGCTCGCTTCAAACTCAATGCTGGAAGTGGTCGTGTTTAGCAAGAGAATCATGGAAAAAACGGCAAAGGGAACGAAACAAGAAGTACCTGATGTCACCGGAGGCGCGGAGGTACACCAGGTATTAAGCCAGAGACGAGTTCCAAAGTCGGTACCAGCACCCAGTTTTGCCGCCTTACAAAAACTCCACTGGGATAAAGTCGGTGTCATCCGTGACCGGGAAAGTCTTACCCAGGCGGCCGGTATTCTGGCTGCCTGGCAGAAATCTTTACCCCCACCCACCGACCGCCCCTCCTACGAATTGCACAATCTGGTGCTAACCGGCCGATTGGTAACCGAGGCCGCCCTTCTCCGTGAGGAGAGCCGCGGGGCTCACTTCCGCTCCGATTTCCCCGAAGGCTCCCCCCAGTGGCAACGCCACATCATATTCACCGCAAAATAATTTAAGGGGGTGAGGTAGATGAATAAAGTGCCATCACCTGAAGAACAAGTTGATAAGATTATTGACCTTGCCCTGGCGGAAGATTCAGGTCACGGTGATATCACCAGTGATATGTTAATCCCACCCGGCTTACAGGGTAAAGCATCTATCATAATTAAAGAAAGAGGCATATTGGCTGGTGTTGAAGTAGCCAGGAAAGTTTTCCTCCGGGTTGACCCATCACTCAAAGTGGCCATACTGATTGAAGATGGCGCTAAAGTTCGACCCGGAGACACGATAGCCACTATTTCTGGCCAGGTAATCAGCATTCTCAAAGCCGAGCGGACCACCCTTAATTTTCTGCAGAGACTCAGTGGTATTGCCTCCCAGACGGCGAAATATGTCGCCAAAACCCGCGGCTTCACCGTCAATATCACCGATACCCGCAAAACTACCCCCGGTCTCAGGTTACTGGAAAAGTTCGCCGTGCGCATGGGCGGCGGCAAAAACCACCGCCTCCATCTGGGTGACGGTATCCTCATTAAAGACACCCACCTGGCGGCACTGCAAGCTCTGGGCATGGGCCTGAAGGCTATTGTCATCAAGGCCAAACAGAACGCCCCACCGGGAATGAAGGTTGAAGTCGAGGTTAACACCATTCAGGAAGCCATGGAGGCCATTGAGGCTGGAGCTGACATCATTATGCTGGACAATATGAGCCCTGATGAAATGCACCGTGTGATGAGCTTGCTGCCGGGTCAGGTCAAAGCGGAAGCCTCAGGAGGAATTACCTTGGCTAATGTCCGCCAAGCGGCTACCGCCGGAGTTAATCTCATCTCTATTGGTGCCCTCACCCATTCCCCTAAAGCCCTGGACATCAGCCTTGAGCTTGACCCACAGACCATCAAACTCTCTTAAGCTACCTGGTTTCCGGGCACGACAAAGATAATTTTCGCGGCCGTCTTCTATGCTGACATCGATAAACCCGGCCTCTGCCAGCATTATTCGCATTTCAGCCTCGTCAGGAATGAGGTCATTGACCACCTCAGGAATGCCGTTGTGAATCTCGTTGATATTGACCCGGCTGGAGGTGTGACAGATAAACAGGTAGCCACCACTTTTGGTTACCCGATTAACTTCGATGAGGGCTCCTGATTTATCCTGAAAGTGGGGAAAGCTGGCATAGCAGACGACACTATCAAAAGCTTCATCAGTGATGGGAATGTTAGTTACATCCGCATTAAGGTAAGCAACCTCGCCATTAAAACCTTTATCCTTGGCTTTTCGAAGCATTTCCTCAGCAATATCTAGGGCAATTATTTTTCCATTGCTGCCAACCTTGCTTAAGAGAAAGGGAATGAAAACCCCGGTGCCCGTGCCAACATCAAGCACTGCGGAACCAGGTCTAATCTCCAGACGTTCCGCCATTAGCTCAAGCTTGGTTGCGTCTTTTTCGGCCACGGTTTCATCCCAGACCGCCGCCCTCTGGTTAAAATAGGTCTTAATCATGCTTTAACCTCCGAGAGTGGTTTTTCCTGCCAGCCCTTCACTTTCCTCTTGGTGGAGAAAATAGCGGCTACCATGAAGATTACTGACGATGTAACCACGATAGTAGCGCCACTGGGAATGTCGAAAAAATAGGACATCAGAAGACCCATCCAGCCCGAGAAAACGCCAAAGCTCGCTGAGAGCAGGAACATCCGTTTCATGCTGTAGGTAAGCTGATAGGCAGCGGCCGCCGGATTCAAAATCAGGCTGAAGATAAGAATTCCGCCAATAGACCGCAGGGTGGCGGTTATGGTAGCGCCAGTCAAAAACAGGATACCATATAAGACCAGTGTTGCCGGGATACCCACGGAAAGCGCCATGTCACGGTGGAAAATGGTCGCCTGGATTTCCTTGTAGAATATAAAAACCAGCCCCACCACTACAACGGTCACTATCCCCAGAAAAATAATGTCACCTCTGGTATTGGTGAGGATGCTGCCCCAGAGCAGCTCCAGAGCCCCTGATTTGGTGCCCGGCATCAAACCCATAAAGAGAAAGGCAAGCCCCAGCATGAGAGAAAAGATAACCCCAACCGAGGTTTCGGGACTGAGCTCGCCCCGGTCAGCCAGCGGACCGACAATCGCCGCGGCAATAAGGCTAAACGCAAAAGCGCCAACCAACGGATTAAAGCCCAGCCACAGTCCGAGCAGTGCGCCAGCAAAAGCAGCGTGCGACATGCAC